>NZ_QJSX01000001.1:300000-498595 GCF_003217515.1 Deinococcus yavapaiensis KR-236
CCCGACCGGCGTCGTGTCGCCCGCGCGTCTTTCCGGCGACGTCGCGCGCAGCGTCACGGACCCGGCGGCGCTTCCTCCCTTGTCACGCGGCGCGAACTCCCTGCTCTCGCGGCTCAGCTTGCGCATCGATGCGCTCCAGACGGCGTGGAACGACCTCGTCGCCTATGACGGAGGCGCGCAAGCGGCGCTCCTCGCCAGCATCGGGCTCGCCAAGGCGGGTGGGGCGTCGCTTCTGCTGCTGTGCGTCGCCGTCGTCGTCCTCGCCACCTTGCCGATGCTGTTCGTCGTGCGCGGCCGCGTGGCGCGGCCCGATCCGCTCGTCGTCGCCTTCGACCTCCTCGCGCGTCGCGTCGGCGTGGACCGCTCGCCTTCGGAATCGGCGGGCGCGTACGCGGCGCGCGTGGCGAGCGTCAAGCCGGACGTGGCGCGCGACGTGCGGGCCCTCGCCCACGAGTACGAAACGCTGCGCTACGGACGAGGCGCGAACGCCGACAGCGTTCGCGCGTTCGTGCGAAAAGTTCGTCGCTTTCGCGCCCGAGGGTGAAGCCTCACGACTCGTCCGCCCGCAAGTCGCGGTACCGCTCGGCGATCGCTTGCCACGGTTCGAGGCGGAAGTGGTTGTCGCCGAGCGGGCTCGTGGACGGCAAAACCCAAAGTTCGACGTTCGCGAGGGTGCGTTCCTGGCGGCCGTAGGGCAGTTTGCCGGTGGGCACGCCGAGCGCCTCGGACGCGGCGCGCTTGCTGGTGAAGGCGAGGAGCCGGGGTCGATAGTGTTCGAGCTTTCCGAGAAGTTCGTCCGGCGCGAAGGCGTCCTTGGGAAGTTTGCTGTCGATGCCGAAGTGGCGCTTGGCGACGTCCGTGAGCCCGATGTCGAGGTCGAGCAGGTTCGGGTACTCGCTCGGAGCCAAGCGCGTCGCCGTGAGGCCGACGTCGAAGAGAACGCGCCAAAACTTGTTGTGCGGATGGGCGTAGTACGCTTTGGCCTTCGCGGACGCCGGACTGGGCGCCGTGCCGCAAAAGACGAGGATCAACCCGTCGCGCAGCAAGTCGGGGACGATGTAGTCGGGCGTGGGCTCAGTCGTCGTCGTAGCGTTCCTCTTTGAAGGGATCGCCGCGCAGGTGGTAGCCGTTACGTTCCCAAAAGCCGGGCTCGTCGTGCGGCATGAACTCCAAACCCGAGATCCATTTGGCGCTCTTCCAGAAGTACAAGTGCGGCACGACGAGCCGCATGGGACCGCCGTGGTCGGTTTCGAGCGGAGCGCCGTCGAAGGTGTGGGCGAGCAGGTTGAGGTCACGCACGAAGTCTTCGAGCGAGAGGTTCGTGGTGTAACCGCCGTACGAGTGGATCATGACGTGCGTCGCGCCGGGCTTGAGGGTGACGCGCTTCATGAGTTCGGGTACGGTCACGCCCGTCCAAGCCGTGTCGAATTTGCTCCAGTGCGTGACGCAGTGGATGTCGTAGGTGTGGGTCGTCTGCGGCATGGCCATGAGGTCGTCCCACGTGAATCGGGTCTCCTCCGCGAGGCCCCACACGCGAATCTCGACGTTGTTGGGTTCGATGCGTGGCGTCGGACCGTACGTGAGGACGGGAAAGCGCGTGGTGAGGGCTTGACCGGGCGGTACGCGCCCGCCCATGTCGCCGTCGGGTTTCTTGAAGAACTTGCCGAGCATGCATCCTCCGTGCGGGCCGCCTCGGGCGAGGCGGCCTGTCGGTACGCTAGCACCGCGGCTTGAGGGGACATGGTAGCGCACCTTGCGGCTTTCTTCGGGCTGCCCGCTTCGTGTTGCAGGTACACAAATCCCGAACTTGTTCGCTACACTGAAGGCAGCAAGGTGACGCTGCCTCGTTGGCGGACGAAGGGCCCGAAGGGCGTGAAGTGGAGGACGCATGGACAGCAAAGAACAAGCCAAACACGAACTGGACCGCGCGAAGTTTCTCGGGGCGGTCGAGGGTGTGCTGCACTTGCTGCGCGGCGAGCCGAACGAACTCGTCCCCTTCGATTGGATGAAGCACCTCGCGCCTCACGGCGAGCATTACCGAGGGCTTCAAACCATTCCCGTCGACGACGTCATCGGCTCGGTCGACCGCTACAAGGATTTCACCCGCCACTTCCTGCCGCGAGAAGAGCACCTCGACGAACGCTGGACGGGCGTGCGCGGCGCGCAACTCGCCGGTAAGGAACTGCCGCCCATCTCCGTTTACAAAGTCGGCGAGTTGTACTTCGTCAAGGACGGCAACCACCGCGTGTCCGTCGCGCGCCGACAAGGCCAGAAGTACATCGACGCGGACATCATCGAGCTCGACGTGCGCGTCGCGCCCGACAAGAACGACACGTTGCGCGACCTCATCATCAAAGGCGAACTCGCGCGCTTCCTGGACGTGACGCGCCTGCCCGAACTCGTGCCGAACTTCCAGCCGATTCTGTTCACGACGCCCGGCCGGTACGACATCCTGCTCGACCACATTCGCACGCGGCAGTACTTTCTGGGATTGAAGTTCGGACACGAGGTGTCGTGGGAGGAAGCGGTCGAAAGTTGGCACCGCCGTCTGTACGCGCGCGTCGTGGAGGAAATTCGCGAGCACGACGTCATGCGCCGCTTCCCCGACCGCACGGAAGCCGACCTCTACTTGTGGATCATGGACCATCGCTACTACCTCAAGCAACGCCTCGGGTACGACGTCGGCAGCGAGCAGGCGACCGTGGACTTCTCGAAGCACTTCGCGCCGCCTCTATGGAAACGCGTCACACGTCGCTTGGGCCTCGCGCGGTCGATCTGACGCCGCGAGGCGGGACTCGGCGCGCGGGTATACTCGCGCCATGACCAGCACTCCCGACTTTCTCGCGTCGTACGGAGCGACGCCGTCCGACGTCGCTCGGCAACTGCGTCTCGCCCTCACCGAATTCGAGGACGTGATTCGTCGCGTGCCGAGCGACCGCTTCTTCACGCCCGTACGCGACTTCGCGCCGTCCGACGACTACTCGCTCGCGTGGAGTCCCGCGCAGCAGCTGGAGCACGTCCTGAAGGCCAACACGACCTTCTCGAAGCTGATCTACCTCCTGAATTCCGACCGCGCCCTTCCCGACATGCCCAAGCAGCCCGGCGAGACGGTCAATGGACGCTTCGTCGCGCCCGAAGGCTTGCGTCCCGCCGAAGGCGTGACGTGGGACGCGGTGGAGGCGACGTGGCGCGATCTGCACGCCCGCCTCGACCGGGAGCTGGAGAAGGCGAATCCCGCGTCGACCCGCGCCTTCTGGCATCCGTTCTTCGGCGACTTGAACGCGCTCGATTGGGGCCGCGTGGCCGTTTTGCACACTCGGCGTCACACGAAGCAGCTCGGGGTGGCGTGATGGAGAAGAAGGGCGAGCGCGGCTTCGAGCTCGACGCGCACCTCGCCTTCGCGCAGCCCGCTTCCCGAGAGGACGCCGAGCGGTTCGTGGCCGCGTGGGGGTTGCGCCCGACGTACTACGCGGTGAATGCCGACGGAAGCGGTGACGTGCGGGCCGTTCGCCTCACCGGGACGAAGGACGCGGACGACGTGCGCACCTTGCTGCAGATGGGCTTGGAAGGCGGCACCCTGCGAAGCGCCGAAGTCGGCTTGCGCGGCTTCTTGCGTTCACCGACGGGGAGCACCGATTACGTGCCGTGGAAACGCAACAAGATCTTGCGCAAAGACGCTTGGAACGAGGTGGCGTTCGAAGAAGGCGTGAAGTACGTGCTGGAATGATTCAGGCGCGGCGGGTGGACGAGTCTTCGCTCGCCTCTCGACGCTGAATCAAGCGCCGAAAGAACGTCACGAGATCGTCCGCGTGCGTATCGAACGCGAACAGATGGCGGGCACGGCGAGCGTTCTCGGTGAGCTCGCGTTTGCGCTCGGGATCTCGCAGTTGGACCGCGACGTCCTCGAACGTCCCGAAGAAGACGCCGAAGTCGTGGCGCGCCGCGAGGCTTTGCATCGCCACCGTCGAGTGGCGGTTGTCCTTGAGAATCCACGGCAAGCCCGCCGCCGCGTACGTGCCGAGCCGAGCCGGCAGGTTGAGGTCGTCCCAAGTCGCGCGCCGAAGATCGCCGCCGTTCACCGAGTCGTGCACTTGCACCCACGCGGCGTCGTAACGCGACAACTCGCGCACCCAGTCGCGCGGACCCACGGTCGGGTGCAGGTGCATGAATCCCGTCTCGAGCCCTTCGCGCGTCCAGTTCGGAAACCACGCGTGGAAGTGCTCGCCGTAAAAGTGCACGTGCAGGCGCGCGGCGGCGATGTCCGACCACGGCACGATCCCGATGGGCCGTCCCGCGCACACCGTGTGCACCTCGCCGTCGAGGTCGGACAGTTTCGGCGCCCAGTCGTTCGTCTGCCACTCGATCTTCGGAAGGTCCCCATCGAGGACGAAGGTCGCCGCGTCGTCGAAGCGCTCGTTCAAGGCGAGTTCGAACCACGCGCGGTTCTCGTCGGAGATGAAGACGCGCCCGTCGCTGTCCGTCACGAGCTTCACGAGATCGGGCCACAATCCGTGCTCCAAGCAGATGAACGGCCCCTCCTTGAAGTGGAACACGAACGGCACGCCGAGCCGAGCTTCGCGCACGGCCTCCTGCACGTCACGCAGCAAGCGCACGTCCTGCCAATTGAGCAGGGCGTAGATGACGTCGGGCCGCGCGGCCTTCACGCGGTCGAGCCAACGGTCGTCGTGCGCGACCGTCTCGATGTTGCCGAACGGATACGGGCCCGCCGAGTCCCACGTCTCGGTGTTCTTCAGCCACAATCCGTAGAGCTTGTGACCGCGCTCTTCGAGCGCGAGGACGCGCTCGGGATTGAAGCCGAGCGAGCCGACGATCAAGACGCGCAGGGCGCCGCGCTTCGGCAACGCGCGCGCCTCGTCGAAGCGGCCGAAGCGCTCGCGCTCGTTCACGCGCATGCCCCGCGACGGGCGAAAGTCGAGCCACACGTCCTGACCGACGCCGTAGTACGAGCGGTAGCGCGACAAGCCACCTTGAAAGTGCGCGATGACCTTGTGTCGTTGCCACGGGTGGTCGACCCACTCGCACGACACCTTCCCGGTGTAGGCGAAGCGAGCGCCCCGCTTGAGCAGACCCCGCCAGAAGTCCGCTTCCAAGCTGTCCGACACGAACTCGTGGCGTTCGGTCCAGCGCGCGTCGCCTTGAGGGTCTCGGCGGTGCAGCACTTGAGCGAGGGCGAGGATGTTGCCGCTCGTGATCGTCTCGCCCTTCTTGGGAGCGAGCGGCGTGTCCAAGACTTCTTCCTCGCGTCCGACGACGTCGTCTCCCCGGAGCGTCGCCGCGAAATGCCGGTATTCAAAGCGCACGCCGCCGTACGCGAGGTACACGTCCGAACGTTCTTGCAGGACGCGCACGAGCGACGCGAGGTGCGCCGGGTACCACACGTCGTCCGAAGGCAGGTAGGCGAGGTAACGTCCTCGCGCGAGGTCCGTCGCGAAGTTCAAGGCGGCGCCGAGGCCGACGTTGTGCTCGAATCGGTGGAAGCGGACGCGCGCATCGGCGAGGTGCGGCGCGACGACGTGCGCCGTGTCGTCGGGCGATCCGTCGTCGATAAGCAGCAATTCCCAATCCTCGAACGTTTGCGCGAACAGGCTCTCCAAAGCGCGGCGCACGAAGGTCGCGTGCTTGAACGTCGGCATCAGGACGGACACGAGGGGCGATTCGGGCACACTTCAACGTACGAGGAGGTCGCGCCTCTATGATGCAGGCAACCTTCACCTTTCGTGCAGATGCCCAGGCGCCTCACTCGAGGCGATCGAGGCGTCTCCATCCGAACACGAGCGGCGCGAGCGTTCCGATCACCGTGAGGGCGAGCACGCCGAGCAGGGCGAGCGCGCCGAGCGGTTCGGTGAAGGCGCTCAGGCCGGGGTACGCGTCGGGCAGGGTGACGCTGAGGTACGTGGGACGCGCGAGGACGATCAGCAACAGCACGCTATAAGCGAGGCTTCCGAGCATGTACAGCAAGCCGCCGGGCGACAAGCCGATCTCGGCGGGATTGTCGGCGTTCAGTTTGGGAAAGGCCGCGCCGAGCCCGATTCCGAGCGCGGTGATCACGAGCGCGTTCGACAGCGCGACGACGACGCTCGCGAGCACGACGACGTCCGTGAGATTGAGGACGCGGGCGCTGAAGTACGCGAGGACGAGCGCGAGCAGCATGGTGGGCGGCAACGCCCCGAGGTACTTGCTGACGACGAGTTGCCGCACGTCGATCGGCGACGTGCGCAGCAGCCAGTACGCGCGGCCCTCCAAACTCACGGCCGGGAACGCGAGACGAACGCCCACTCCGGTGATCACGAAGCCTTGAAAGGCGAGTTGGATGTAGCCGAGAATGTTCTGGAATTGCGCGAAGCCCGCCAGTGGCACGGAGCGGACGCTCACGAGGTACACCCCGGCGAGCGCGGCGAGAATGAGAAGCTGCGACCACTGCGTGGGATCGCGGAACAAGAGTCGCGTGTCCTTGAACGCCAGCACACCGCTTTTCCCGAAGCGCGCGGCGAAGCCTTCGGCCGCACTCGCTCGTTTCGGCGTCGGATCGAGTTTCACGCGACTCGAGTCGATGGCGCGCGCCCAGCCTTGCTGATAGGCGTGCGTGGCGAGCAAGGCGGCACCTCCGAGAACGAGCGCGGCGAGAATCGCGAGGGGCACGAGGCTGATCGGCGGGTTTCCGGTCGCGGCGAGCCACAAGCCGTTCGCGCCCCACGCGGGCGGCAAGAAGGGATTGCTCGGCGAGGCGAAGTCGCGCAGCAATCGGTCGAACTCCTGGGTGTTTTGCAGTTGCCGCAGCAAGTTCTCGGGCCGCGCGGCGCGAATCACGAGGACGAGCGCCGCGCTGATGAAGACGCCGAGGGCCGTGGCGACTTCACGCACTCGGCCGACGGGCGCGACGCGCATGAGCAGCACGGCGAGGGCCGCGCCGAGACCGACCGGCAGGGCGTACACGAGGATCACGGCGATCAAGGCGACGGGGTAGTACCACCAAGCCGCGTGAAGAAACGCCCCGATCGTCCACGCGATCGGCAGCGTGAGGGCCGTCGGAACGAGCGCGGCGGCGAGGTACGTCTCGAACACCTTCATGGCGAAGACGCTTCGCGTCGCGAGCGGTTGCGTCAGCAAGAAGTTCAAGTCCTCGCTGAGGTACAAGGTGCTGATGGCCGTCGTGACGGCGCTGAAGGTGACGCCCGCCGACAAGACGACGAACCCGATTTCCAGCACGCGGCGAAACACGGCGAGGCCGATATCGCCGAAGTCGCCGAGGAATCGTAGGGCGCGCATCGTTCCCTCGACCTCGCCCCAGACGAAGAGAGCGCCGAGCACACCGAGAACCACGAAGGTGACCTTCGGGCCGCGCGCGAGCGTGTTGATCAGACCGCGCGCCTTGAGGCCCGGCAACGAGCCGCTCACGCCGTCTCCAATTCGCGCGCCCGCTTGCGCTCGGCTTCCTCCTCTTCCACGAGGCGAAAGAAGATGCGTTCCAAGCTCTCTCCTTCCACGCCGCCCACGCCCGTCCGCGTCGTCTCGCGCAACTCGTCGAGGGTGCCCATTCCCAGGACGCGTCCACGATCGAGGACGGTGATTCGCGTCGCGACCGCCTCGGCGAGCGGCAAGGAGTGCGTCGTCAGCAAGACCGTGCGTCCTTTGTTCGCGTAATCCTGGAAAAGTTCGCGCACGAGCTTCGCGGCGCGCGGATCGAGCCCGACCATCGGCTCGTCCACGATCAGCACGGGCGGGTCGGGCAGCAGGGCCGTGATGATCGTCAGTTTCTGCTTCATGCCGTGACTGAACGTCTCGATGAGCTCGTTCGCGAAGTGCTCCAGCGAGAAGAACTCCAGCCACCGCTCGATGTCGTGGTCGCTGCCCTTGCCGTGCAGGTCGCGGATGAAGCGCAGCAGTTCGCGCGCGGTGAGCTTGCCGTACAAGTACGGGCGGTCGGGAATGAAGCCGAAGGCGGCCTTGGCGCGTACCGGATCCTTCCAGACGTCGAATCCGCCGACGCGCACGACGCCGTCCGTCGGCCGAGTCAGGCCGACCATGGCGCGAATGGTGGTGGTCTTCCCCGCCCCGTTCGGCCCCAGCAAACCGAAGAGCTCGCCGGGCTTCACTGTGAAACTGAGGTCCGAGACGGCCGTGTGCCGCCCGAAACGCTTGTGAAAGTTCAAGACTTCGATCACTTCAGGGAAGTGTACGCCCCGAAGTCTTACACGCGCCTGTCAAAGGCCGCTCGTCAAACCAGCACGGGCTCGTGCCACTCCAGCCGTATGCCTTGGGCGTCCAGCCAGGTGTCCACGTGGTAATCGTGCTGTCCGAGCTCGTTGAGGATGGTGTGCGCCCGTTCCACCGCCCACAGCGCCTCGCGTTCGTCGACGAGCCCTTCGAGGCGAGCGGCGCACAGTTCGCTCGTGTCGAGCACTTGCGCGCGCTTGCCGTTCCAGACGGTGAGGTCGAGGTAAAGGTCGCGGACGCTCCACGTCTCGCCATCGCGACGGATGACGGCGACGTCCATGTAGTAGTCGAATTCGCGGCGTCCGCCGTGCAACTCGTAACGGCAAAGTTGGATTCCGAGTTCCGGCAGGAGGTGCGCTTGCCAGTACGCGATTTTGGGATGGCCCAGAAACGGGCGAGCGACGAAGAGGCCGTGATGATGTTCCCGATAAACGTGCACGGGCCGAACGCCCGTGTTGGTGTGATGCTCGCTTCTCGCCGTGTCGTGCCGTTCGACCTTGACCGCGTGCATGGGTCAGTATAAACGGAGCCGCTCTGAGGTCAGGGTGAAGTCATGCAAAGCAAAATCAATCTTCGCGTGGGCTTCTTCTCAAGAATCAAACGAGTTCGAGTTGAGGCAACTCCGCGAACTCTTTGGGCACGAACAAGCTTCCTTCCGTGACGCCTTGCGGGCTGATCTCGGCGAGTCGCGCGGCCAAGCCGCGCTCGCCCAACTCGCCCGCGAGGTGAGCGCGAAAGGCGCTCACGACGCGTCGCACGTCCTCGGCCGACTCGTGGACGAACTCCAGCCGGAACTCGGCGAGTCCCGCGTCCCGCCAAGCGCCGAGGTGCTTCGCGGCCGTCTGGGCCTGCGCTCCGAACACGGTGTTGCGGCATCCGACGTCCGCCATCACGGGATGCAGCAAGCCCTTCTCGTCGCGCAGCGCCACCTTGTGCGATTCGCACGGATGCCCGCAGTTCGTGTAGTCCGTGCCCGTCGACAGGAAACGGCAGAAGACGCAGTGCTCCGTGTGGAAGACGGGCAAGTGCTGGTAAGCGATCACCTCCAGCTTCTCGGGTCCGACGAGGGCGGCGAGTTCCGCCACTTGACGCGCGTTGAGGTCGTGCGTCGGCGTGACGCGGCTCAGGCCGAGCTTCAGCAACTCGCGCGTCGTCACCGCGTTGGCCGCGTTGAGGCTGAAGTCGCCGACGAGTTCGTGGGAACGCTGCGCGCCCTGCAAGCCTTCGAGCAAGCCGCCGGACCGCACGAGAATGTCCGCGTCGAGCGACAGCAAGAACTTCTGGATGTTCTGCTCGGTCGGCTTGAGAACGCGCGGACTCGCCACGCGCACGCGAATGCCCGCCTCCTTGACGCGCGCCACGGCGGGCTTGAGGCCGTACAGTTCGAGATAGTCGAGCGTGATCGACGCGGGCCGAGCTTCGATCGCGGCGTCGAGTTGCTCGGGCGTGCGCACGAGAAGGTGGAGGGCGGGCGGCCGAGAACCCGCCGCTTGCGAGGCGGGCGGCGAGACGGACTCGCTTTGCGCGCGCGAAGTCCGCACCGGCAGCTTGCCGCGTTCCTCCAGAAGCAGGCGCACCGCTTCGCGCCGCAAGGCGTTGAGTTCGCTGACGGGCACGAAGACCGCGTCGGGCAAATCGGCGCTGAGATCGGCGAGGTGGAAGGGCGTTCCGCCGAGCTTGCCTAGCGTGTCGCGCAAGGCGTCCTCGGTGAGGGCGCGGTTTCGGGCGGGCTGCAAGGGCGTCTCGCCGACCGCGGTGACGCTGCGGCCGGCCTCGTCGACGAGGGTCAGCATCGGGGGCGTTCCCTCGTAGCCGAGGAAGGACGCCGCGACGGGCCGCGTGTACACGGGATCGGCGGGCTCCAGGTACTTCTTGACGCGCGAGGCGAGCGTCGGATCGAACGTGCGCCACACGAGGTCGCCCGCGCGAACGCGTGAAGGATCGACGGCGCCGCGTCCGAAGCGCACTTCCACGACGCGGCCCGGAGCGGCGTCCTCGAGTTTGCGCTGCTCGTCGAAAAGGCCGAAGACGTGGCCGCCCTCTTCACGCTCGCCGGGGCTGCGCCAGTTCGCCGCGTCGAACACGAGGCCGTCTCCGAGACGCACCCGTTCGCTGAGGCGTACGAGGACGCCCGTTCGCGTGACGTTCAACACTTCGCCGACGCGAACGCCTCGGTGCCTCGGGGCGCGGCCGCGCACGACGGTTTGATGGTTCGTGCCGGAGATGAAGTGCGGCCCGAGCCCGCGCGAGTACACCTGTTCGAGGTCGCGCTCCTCTTCGTCGGTGATGGACAGCGGGCGGCCTTCCCACGCCTCGTCGATCGCCTTGCGGTACGCGCTCGTCGTGAGCGCCGTGTACTCGGCGTCCTTGTAGCGCCCCTCGATTTTGAGGCAGTGCACGCCGATCCGCACGAGGTCGGGCACTTGCTGCAACGCGTACAAGTCGCCGGGCGACAGTAGGTAGCGGGCGTCGCCGAGATCGCGCCGCTCGTCGTCCACGACGAGGTCGTACGGCAAGCGGCACGCTTGGGCGCATTGACCGCGGTTGGCGCTGCGTCCGCCCCACGCCTCGCTGGAAAAGCACTGGCCCGAGTAGCTGACACACAACGCGCCGTGCACGAAGGTCTCGAGTTCGATGTCGGTCGCCTTCGCGATGCGCTCGATGTCGAGCAAGCTGAGTTCTCGACCCAAGACGACGCGGCTCGCTCCGAAGCGCCGAGCGAGCTCGGCGCCTTCTGCGGACGTGATGCTCATCTGCGTCGAGCCGTGAATCGGAAGGTCGGGAACGAGGTCGTGGGCGATCTTCGCCACGCCGAGGTCCTGCACGATGATCGAGTCCGCGCCGGATTGCGCGATGTGCACGAGTTGCTTTTCGGCGTTCTTGAGTTCGCGGTCGAACACGAGGACGTTGAAGGTCACGAAGCCCAGCACGCCGCGGGTGTGCAGATAACGCATGACGTCGGGCAGTTCTTCGCTGGAAAAACCGACCTTCGCCCGCGCGTGAAAGGCGTCGAGGCCGAAGTACACGGCGTCCGCGCCCGCCTCCACGGCCGCCTTGAGTTGCGGCCATCCTCCGGCGGGGCTCATCAGTTCGGGCTTCACGGGCGTACGAGGCATAACGAGACAGTCTAAAGGATGCCTTCACGGCCGAACAGGAAGCGCGTCACTGCTCGCGACGGTCATCCGCCGGATCGTTCGGACCTCTCGAAGCGCTCGGACAGGATGAAGAACGTCGGAGCCCACAGCCCGATGAAAATACCGAATCGTTCGGCGTGCGCCGCGTCCTTGTCACGGCCGCCCGAGGCGCCCCAAACGATGATCGATCCGAGGATCGAAGCGAAACCGGCCCACAAGCAGACGCGCGACAACTTGACTTCGTTTGCGTTCATACGTCCTCCGCTCGCCATGGTCATGCAAAGGCGGCGCGAAGAGTGCACGATGTGCGACGCTCAAGACCTTAGCGCGAGCTTGAGGCCCTTCACACCGCCGGGCAGATGCGTCGCTTCCACCCCGTCGGCGAGAAGGTACATCGCGGCGACGCGAGACCTCACGCCGATCTCGCACACGACGACGACGCGGCCCGTGATTCCGTGTCCGCCCTTCTCGATCTTTTCGAGGCTGCTCACGAGAATCTCGTTCGGAATGAGCGTCTCCAGCGGGTCCTTCCAGCGAAGTTCCTGCGGGCGGATGTCGACGACGACGACGTCGGGAGAAATCACGGAGTCAGTGTACGCCGAACGCGCGTCTCGCGCGAAAGGCACATTCCTAGCGTTTCGCTCGGGTATGCTTTATTCCATGGAAGAAGTGACTCCTCAAGAAGGTCTTCGTCTCGTTCAGCAAGGCGCGTTGTTGCTGGACGTGCGCGAATCGAACGAGTTCGAGGAAGTGCACGCCGAAGGCGCGCAGCTCATGCCGCTCTCGTCGTTTCAGCAGACGTACGACGAGCTCGACAAGGACCGCGACATCGTCGTGATCTGCCGCTCGGGCGCCCGAAGCGCACAAGCCGCGCAGTTTTTGCTGCAGCAAGGCTACAACGCGGTGAATTTGCAAGGTGGCACGATGGCGTGGGAGCAAGCAGGGCTGCCCGTCGAAAGGAAGGACGCGTGACGCAGGACATGACCCAGGAAACGAACGACGCGAGCACCTCGCTCCCGACCGAAGCTCAGGTGCGCGAGGCGATGAAGATCGTCAAGGACCCCGAGATTCCCGTGAACGTCGTCGATCTCGGCCTCGTGTACGACGTGGAGATCAACGAGGGGGGCGCGGTGGACATCACCATGACCCTCACGTCCGTCGGTTGCCCCGTGCAGGACATGATTCGCGCGGACGCGGAACTCGCCGTGATGCGCGTCGACGGCGTCACGCAAGTCAACGTGGACTTCGTGTGGTCGCCGCCGTGGAGCCCGGACAAGATGAGCGAGGACGGCAAGCGCCAGATGCGGATGTTCGGCTTCAACGTCTGAGCAGGCTCCACCCGCTTCCTTCGACCCCCTCGCCCATGATGGGCGAGGGGGTTTTGCTTGGGCCGTTCAGTTCGCCGGGGGTAGGAGCACCGTGTCGATGACGTGGACGACGCCGTTGCTGGCGGCGATGTCGGTTTGCGTGACGTTGGCGTTGTTGATGCGAACTCGGCTGCCGTTCACGGCAATCGTGACGTTCGAGCCTTGCGAGGTGCGCGCGGAGCGCAGACGCACGACTTGCGCGGCGGTCACGTGGCCGGGCACGACGTGATACAGCAGGACGCGCCGGAGCGCGGCGGGATCGTTGAGAAGCGCCTGCAGCTGCGCGGCGGGCACCTTGGCGAACGCCGCGTTCGTGGGCGCGAAGACCGTGAAGGAGCCCGAGCCGCTCAAAGTCTCGGCCAAGCCGGCGGCTTGCACGGCTTGCAGCAGCGTGGAGAAGTTGGGGTCGGACGCGACGATGCCGGCGATCGTGGTGTTCGCGCCACCTCCGGCGAGGGCGGCAGGGCCTGTGAGCAGAGCGAGGGTCAGCGAAGCAGCAATCAACTTTTTCATGGCATATCCTTTCGGGCCGCACTGACACGATGTTTTGCGGCCTCCGACGTTATTGTCGAAGGCCGCCGAGCGCCGAAACGTACCATTTCGCCGAGTTCACGACCGAATTGTCGCGGAGCGTTTCATCTTGGTGGATCGCCCGCCACAAATGGAAACGGGACGCACCGCGAACTCGATCGTCGGGACCGAACGGGCTCACGGTCGGCCCGAGGGCGGCGCTCCTCACGAGGGGCAGCAGGGCGTGGCCGAAAATGCCGACACCCACCGACGGACACAAGTCCACGCCGATGAGCGGCCCGAGCTGACGCCCGAGGGCGAGCGCCGACAAGTTGAGGCCCGTGTTGCTCGTGGCGAGTGCGGACCTTTTCTTGGCCGTCGGGGTTCGGACGGTTTCGTCCGCGCCTCCGTACAATGCGGGCGTGCCTCCAAATCGATCCTCCGTGTTCGTGACGAGCGGGTCGTACCCGCCGCGTGACGGCCACTCGGTGACGCTGCTCGTCGATGGCGAGCCCGCCTTTCGCCGTATTTGCGAAGCGATCGAAGCCGCGCGTTTCGACGTGTGGGTGACGATCACGTTCCTTTGGTCGTCCTTTCGCATGCCCGACGGCCGAGAAGCGCTCGACGTGCTCGAATGCGCCGCGAAGCGCGGCGTGAACGTGCGCGTCCTCTTTTGGCGCCCCGACGACGAGACGGCGTCGCTTCGTCGAAACGCGTGGTGGGGTTCACCCGAACACTTCGACGAGCTTCGGCGGCGCGGCTCGCCGCTGCACGTTCGTTGGGACCGCGCGCAAGGCGGCTTCTGTCAGCATCAGAAGTCTTGGCTGGTCGATCCCGGCGAGGACGACGGCGTGGCGTTCGTGGGCGGCATCAACCTCAACCCTCATTCGGTCGTGTCGCCCGGCCATCACGGCGAAGGGCAAAATCACGACGTGTACGTGGAAGTGCGAGGACCGTGCGTCGGAGACGTGGCGCACAACTTCGTGCAGCGCTGGAACGAGGCGAGCGAGCGGCGCGCGGCCGACGGGCATTGGAACGGCGAGGACGAGTTGCCGTTCCCGGCCCGCCTTCCGAAGCCGCGCGGCACGGCGACGGTGCAAGTGCAGCGAACGATTCACGCGGGCCGTGTGGCACACGGTCGCCCGCCCGTGGACGGCGCGGAATTCGACATCGCGCTCGGAGAGCGCTCTGTTCTCGACGGAGTGCTGCGCGCGCTGGGATTCGCGCGCCGTTCGATCTA
This sequence comes from Deinococcus yavapaiensis KR-236, assembly GCF_003217515.1. NCBI lineage: Bacteria > Thermotogati > Deinococcota > Deinococci > Deinococcales > Deinococcaceae > Deinococcus > Deinococcus yavapaiensis. Next base: position 314,487 of record NZ_QJSX01000001.1, read on the forward strand.
TGTCGAGCAGCAGTACGTGGAGGTCCTCGAGGTCGTCGAGGCGTTGCACGCCGCGTGCGCGCGCGGCGTGGAGGTGGTGTTGGTGATGCCGAGCGAACCGGCGGTGGGGCCCGACGCCTACCGATCGCCCGAGCGCCGCGCGTTCCTCGAGCGGCGCTCGGCGTTGGGCTCGTACGCGAACTTCACGCTTTGCGGCTTGGCCGGATCGAGCGAGGACGGACGACGGGCGCCCGTCTACGTCCACGCGAAACTCTTGCTCGTGGACGACGTGTGCGCCGTGGTCGGCTCGGCGAATTGGCATCGCTTTTCGTTGTTCGGCAACGCCGAGTTGAACGTGGCGATCCACGACGTGCCGTCGGCGCGGGCGTTTCGCGTCGCGCTGTTCGAGGAGCATCTCGGCGAGGACACCGCGCACCTGGACGACTTGGAGGCGCTGGGTCGCTTCAAGGCGGTCGCTCGCGCCAACCGCGAGAGGTTGGCGCGAGGTGACCCCGCGTGGCAGGGCCTCGTGTTCGCGGCGGACGTGGCGCGGTACGGCGTGACGTAGGCGGGCGAGCGTCGAAGTCAGTCGTCGGTGCCGAAGGCGTTCACCGTCGGCTTGAAGGCGGCGCCGCTCACGAGCAGCAGCAGCAACAGCAGGACGCCGCTGAAAATGTAGGGTCCGCTGACGCTGACTTGTTGGTAGAGCCCCGCGCCGATGAGCGGACCGAACATTCTCCCGAGGGCGAGCGCCGAGGCGTTGAGACCCGCGATGCGGCCCTGTTCACGTTCGCTCGCGCCCAGACTCAAGGCTGCCGAGAGGCTCGGCGCGAGCAGGGCCGAGCCGACTCCGACGACGCCGAGCGCGAAGGTGATACTCCAAAAGTCCTGCCCGAGCGCGATGAGCAGCATGCCGCCTCCCATCACCACGAGGCCCGCATAGATGAGTGCGCGCGGCGCGAATTTCGTCGAGAGGGAGCGTAGGGCGCCTCCTTGCACGAGCGCGGCGAGCAAGCCGAACACCGTCAGCATGAAGCCGATCGTGCGAGTGGCGTCACGTCCCGACACGGCCAGGCGGTCTTGCACGAAAAAGCCGATGGTCTGCTCCATGCCGACCGACGCGAGGGTGTACAGCATGGACACCACGAGCAGCAAGGCCACGCCGGGCCGGGCGAGCAGATCGAGCGAGAAGCGCGGCGTGAGGCGCTCCACGACCTCGTTCGGGCGGCGGCCTTCTTGCAACGCCGTCCGAGCGAACAGCGCCGTCAGGAGGCCGAGGCCCACCGAGAAGTACACGGGCGCGAGCAGCCCGAAGCTCGACAGGGCGGCGCTGATGCTCGGTCCGAAGACCATGCCCAGACCGAGCGCGGCCCCGACGAGGCCCATGGCAGGCCCGCGGTTGTTCGCGTCGCCAAGGTCGGCGAGGTAGGCTTGCGCGGTCGGCAGGGTCGCGCTCGACAAGGCGCCTCCGATCGTGCGAGCGACGAGCAGGCCGAGAAACAACGGCCATCCCGACAGCGTGCCGTGCAATCCGAGCGTGGCGACGAGGCCGAACAGCGCGAACGACCCCGAGAAACCGACGAGCCCGAGCGTCAGGATCGGCTTGCGGCCCACGCGCTCCGAGCGTGCTTGCCACAGCGGCGCCGTGAGAAATTGCATGAGGCTGTACGCGGTGCCGAGCAGACCCACTTCGGTTTCGCTCAAGCCGAGTCGTCTCGCGAGCGGGGCGAGGATCGGGAAGAGGACCGACAAGCCCAGCGTCGCCACGAACAGGGTCAGAAACAGGATGACGCGAGGGCGGCGCACCACGGCATGCTAACAACGGGCCGAGGAGGCGTCAGGTCGCTTTGTCCCGCCCAGCGAGGACGCTGAGGAAGCTGACGCACGTGTTCGACTTCGACCTGATTGTGATTTTCGAAGTCTTGTCAAGTCCCTGAAGGACCCATATACTTTGGTTGAGCATGAAGCAATACGGCTGTGCTGCTCGGTGACCCGAAGACGTGGAAACCCTGTCTTCCGTCACGCCAAGGAGTGAAGCTATGAAGAAAGCACTGGGTCTTTCCCTGCTGTCCGTTGCCATGATGAGCCTCGGAAGCGCTTCCGCCGCCAAGATCACCGTTTGGACGCACTTCGAAGGGCCCGAACTTGCCTGGCTCAAGGATCAAGCGACCGCGTTCGAGCGTGCGACGAAGAACGACGTCGATATCGTCAGCGTGCCCTTCGGCACCATCCAAGACAAGTTCATCCAAAGCGCGCCGCGTGGTCAAGGCGCGGACCTCCTCGTCAGCCAACCGCACGACCGTCTCGGCGCCTTCGCGGCCGCCGGCGTCATCGAGCCGTTGGACAAGTACATCACGAGCCGTACGGACCTGTCCAAAATCGCGCTTAGCACGATGACGTACAAGGGTCGCCTCTTCGGCCTCCCGATGTTCGCCGAAGCGGTCGGCGTCGTGTACAACAAGAAGCTCGTCAAGAGCGTTCCGACGAACTGGAACGACTTCATCAAGGTCGCTCAAGCGAATACCGGCAACGGCCGCTTCGGCTTCTTGTACGACATCGCCAACGCGTACTACAACTACGGCATCATCAACGCCTACGGCGGATACGTCTTCAAGAACAACAACGGTACCCTCGACGTCAAGAACCTCGGGATCGCCAACGACGGCGCCGAGAAGGCGGCGAGCCTCCTGAACGACTTGCGCTACAAGTACAACCTCGTGCCCGAAGGGCTCGACGACCAAGCGGCGCGCTCGGCGTTCCTCGATGGTCGCCTCGCGATGTACCTCACGGGCCCTTGGAACATGGGTGACATCAAGAAGGCCGGCATCGACTACGGCATCGCCCCCTTGCCCACGCCTCCGGGCGCCACGAGCAAGTGGAGCCCCTTCGTCGGCGTGCAGGGCATCATGCTCAGCGCCTACAGCAAGAACAAGACGGTCGCCGCGCAGTTCGCGCGTCAACTCGTCACCTCGGACGCCCAAGTGAGCTTCAACAAGGCGGGCGGACGCCTGCCCGTGAGCCTCTCGGCGACCACGCGCCTCAAGAGCGACCCTGTCGTCGCGGGCTTCGGCAAGAACATCAATCTCGGCACGCCGATGCCCAACGTCGCGGAAATGGGCGCTGTGTGGGGCCCGTGGAGCAACGCGAACGCTCAAAGCGTCGCCAAGCCCAACGCGAACTTCAAGCAAATCCTGGATGCCGCGCAGAAAGAAATCAGCGCGAACATCAAGTAAGGTCGAGTCGTGTGTCAAGGGAAGGTCGTTTCGGCCTTCCCTTTTTTTGTGTCGATAGATAGTTTTTCGTTTCCTGTATCGTCTTGCGGGGCGATATAAGAAGGCGCAGAATAAGTTGATTTACTCAGAAGGAGGGACTATTTTCAATGACGACGTCACTTCGAGGTGACACGCCTCCTCAAGGAACACGCGGTCTGTTCATCGCGCTCGGCATTCTGCTCGTGCTGCTGGTGGGGTCCGCGTTCGTCGCTTGGGGACTGTCGAGACTCACGAGCCTCGTATGGCCGACAGCACCCGCGTGGTTGCTGTTGGTGTACCTCGCGCTCGTGCTGCTTCCCGCGATGTTGTTCGTTAGCCGAGCGTTTCGCTGGATTGTCAATTGGTACTACCTGTTGCCCGCCATCGTCGTGCTTCTCGCCTTCACGGTCTTCCCGATCGTCCTGACCGTGAACTTCGCGTTCACGAATTACAGCGGGCAGAACTCGGGATTCCCCGACACGGCGTACAAAACGTCGATAACCCTTTCGAGCGACCGCACGACGCTCACGCTCAAGGAGCTTCCCGAAGACTTCGCCACGGCGCAGCAGCTGTTCAACTGCGAAGGTGCGTCGTGCGCACGCAAGCCGATCGCGCTGTACGACGAGGCGGGCGCCGCGCCGGTGACGCTCTCGATCGCCAGCATCGAGGGCAATACCATTCGCTTGAGCGAGCCCGTTCCTGCGACCTTCACACCCGTCGAAACGACGCGCGTGAACACCATCAACTACGTCGGTCTGCGCAACTTCCAAGACATCTTCAAGCGCGCGGGGTCCGAACTTTGGCCGGTGTTCATCTGGACCGTCGCCTTCGCGTTCCTGACGATCATCATCAACGCCTTGTTCGGCTTGCTGCTCGGCATCTTGCTGTACAACAAGCGCCTCAAGGGTCGCAACTTCTACCGCACGCTGCTGTTCTTGCCGTGGGCCATTCCCGCCATCATCTCCATTCAAATGTGGCGCGCGCTGTTGGACCAACAGTTCGGCATCGTCAACAAGGGCCTGGGCCTCTTGGGCGCCTTGCCGGTGCCCTGGCTCACCGACCCCGATTGGGCGAAGGTAAGCATCCTGCTCGTGAACTTGTGGTTGGGCTTTCCGTACATGATGACCGCCACGATCTCGGCGCTCTCCACCATCCCCGACGATCTTTACGAAGCCGCCCAAATCGACGGTGCGAGCCGCTTCCAGCAAATCCAGAACATCACGCTGCCGCTGCTGCGTAACTCGTTCACGCCGATTTTGCTGTCGGGCTTCGCGTTCAACTTCAACAACTTCGGCATCATCTACCTCCTGACGCGCGGCGGCCCCGCGCAAGAAGGTCGCACTTCCACCGCGCAGGCGACCGACATCTTGCTGTCGTGGGGCTTCAACACCGCCTTCACGTCGGCGGGCGGCAGCAACTTCGCCGCCGCGTCCGCCATCGCCGTGATCATCTTCATCCTCACCGTCGCCATCAGCCTCGTGAACTTCCGCGCCGCCGGCGTCTTCCAGGAGGCCCGCCGATGACTGTCTCAGGGTCGAATCCGCCGAGCGGTTCCACGCACGACACGTCCGTCGTATACGTTCACAAAGAGCCCAGCTTGCTGCGCCGCGCCGTGCCGTGGCTCGTCGCCCTCGCGATTCTCGTCGGTTTGTACTTCCTCGTCCAAGCGCTCGCCAGGCCCTTCGTGTCCGGCACCATTCGGCCGTCGTTCTCGATTCTGCGCATTCCGAACGGCTGGCAAGCCGCCTTGCTGTGGCTGCTCGGCGCCGTCGGCTTGCTGGCGCTCACGAGCTTCATCGGCAAGGTGTGGGGCGAGCGCACGTCGAAGCGCACCATCAGCTACTGGCAAGTGCTCGGCGACCAACTCACGCACCTGTTCTTGTGGCTCGTGATCTTCGTCGCCGTGTACCCGCTGTTCTTCGTGCTCATCGCGTCGTTCGATCCGCGCAACAGCCTCTACCAATTCTTCTTGCCCACGACCGGCAACGTGTTCGTGCGCTCGGGGTTGTGGCCGAACTTCGCGAACTCCAGCTTGGACAACTACACGCGCTTGTTCGACGGCGTGAACATTCCGGCGTGGCAGTGGATCTTGCTCGGTGTGATCGCCGGAGCCGCCCTCGCGCTGCTGGTGATCACCTTCCTCCGGCGCCGCGCGAGCGACGAGCGTGCGTACGAGCGCCCGAGCCGCACACTGACGTACGTCGCGCTGGGAGCGCTCGCCCTCATCGTGCTGTTCATGTCGCCCACGCAGTTCCAAGGGCAAGGCAACGAAAGCAAGTTCTTGTTGTCGGTGCGCAACACCTTCCTCGTGTCCGGCCTCACGGGCTTCATCGCGATTCTGTTGTCCACCACCGCCGGTTACGCCATGGCGCGACTTCGTTTTCCGGGTCGCTTCCAAACGCTGCTGTTCTTCATCTTCATTCAAATGTTCCCGGTGTTTCTCGGGCTCGTCGCGATTCAGTACCTGCTGTTCGCGCTGGGACTGTCGAACAGCTTCACGGGCCTGATCCTCGCGTACTCGGGTGGCGCGATCGCCTTCAACACCTGGATCTACAAAGGCTACGTGGAGAGCTTGCCGGAGTCGCTCGAAGAAGCGGCGCTGGTAGACGGCGCGACGCGTTGGCAAGCCTTCCAAAAGGTCGTGCTGCCTCTGTCGGGCTCGATGCTGGTGTTCATCTTCCTGAACCAGTTCATCGGAACGTACGCGGAGTACATCATCTCGTCGCAAGTCATGACGGGCATCGAAAACTGGACGGTCGGAATCTTGCTGTTCTCGTACACCTCCGACCAGTTCAGCACGAAGTGGGGCGTGTTCGCCGCGTCCGCAGTGATGGGCGCCTTGCCGATCGTCGCGCTGTTCTACGGCTTCCAACGCTACTTCGTGTCGGGCGCCGTCGCGGGTGGCGTGAAGGAGTGATTTGAACTAGACTTCGGGTACAACTCGAAGGCAACGCTTGTCCTGTTCGGGCACGACCTCTTTCAAAGAGGCGTGCCCTTTTTTCTGGAGGTTTCATGACGAGTCCTGTTCTTCAAAACATCGTGTTTTCCGACTTGCCCGCCTGGCACGATCACACGCCCGCCTTCACGGCGCGCCTCGGAGCCGAACGTGGCGAGACCGTCACCTTGCGCCTCAAGACGACCCTCGAGCCGAGAGCGGTGTACCTCAAGGTCGTCGTGCACGGCGAAATCGAGGAGTTCCCGGCGCGCGAAGTCGAAGCGCTCGACGGTGAGGGCCGCTGGTTCGAAATCGACTTGCGCCTCTCCGCCCGCAAGGTGCACTACGCGTGGCAGCTCGTGCTGGAAGAAGACAACGTGCACCTCACGATGGCGGGCTTGCACCGCGTTCGGCGCGCGTACCGCGACTGGTTCCACTACCTGGCGGGCTATGAGGCGCCCACGTGGGCTTGGAAGAGCGTCTTCTATCAAATCTTTCCGGACCGCTTCCGCAACAGCAACCCCGACAACGACGTGAAGACGGGCGAGTACGAATACGCGGGCAAGCCGGTCGTGCACGTCGACTGGGACGTGCCGCCCGCGCGCGACCTCGATATTCACGCACATTACGGCGGCGACCTCGAAGGCGTCGCGCAGGCCATGCCGTACATCGCCGACCTCGGCGCCAACGCCTTGTGGCTCACCCCGATCTTCGTTTCGCCGTCCGCGCACCGATACGACATCGCCGATTACCGACACGTCGATCCGCACCTCGGCGGAGAAGCGGCCTTCGAGCAGATGATGGCGGCGGCGAACGCGCACGGCGTCAAAGTCGTGCTCGACGGGGTGTTCAATCATTCGGGGAGCGAGTGGCACCTGTTCAAGAAGGCGTTGTCCGATCCGCACGCGCCCGAACGCGAGATGTTCACCTTCCGCGACGTCGAGGGCGGCAAGCCGCCGTACGCGGCCTTCTTCGACGTGCCCACGCTTCCCAAGATCGACTACTCGTCGCCGATGGCGGTCAACGAGTTCTTCGAGGGAGACTCGAGCGTCGTGAAGTTCTGGCTGGAGCGCGGCGTCGCGGGGTGGCGCCTCGACGTCGCTCAGCAAATCGGCGTGGGCGGCACGGACGAAGGCAACCTCGAACTGCACGCCCGCCTCAAGAGCGCGGCGCGCAGCGTGAAAAGCGACGCCTACGTGTTCGGCGAGCGCTTCTTCGATTCCGAAGCGGTCCTCACGGGTGAAGGCGAGGACGGCGTCATGAATTACCACGGCTTCGGCCTTCCGGTCATGGAGTGGTTCTCGGGCGAGACGTACAAGGGCTTCCCGAGCCGCCTGCCGACCGCCGAGCTCGTGGACTTGCTGTGGGACGCCTACCACGTCCTCGCGCCACAAATCGCCCTCAATCAGTTCAACCTCGTGGACTCGCACGACATCTCACGCGCCCTCAAGCGTCTCGGCGACGACAAGGAAAAGCTGCGGTCGGTCTTGACGCTACTGCTGGGGTATCCGGGCGTGCCGTGCGTCTACTACGGCACCGAAGTCGGTCTGACGCAGGTCGAGAAGGGCACGATGCCGTTCAATCGCGGCACGATGCCGTGGGACGAGTCGAAGTGGGACCTCGACTTGCGGCGCGACGTGCAAGCCCTCATTCGCGTTCGCAAAGAGACCCGCGCCCTGCAAGAAGGTGCGATGCGAATGCTGCACGCGGGAGAGGACGCCGTCGGGTTTTTGCGAACCTACACGCGGGAGGACGGGACTCCCGAAAAAGCCGCCGTGTTCGCCAGCCGCCGAGGCGAGGCGCACGAGGTCAGCGTGAACTTGCCCAGCGGCGAGTGGCGAAACGCCGTCACGGGCGCCGTCGTCTCGAACGGCGGCGCGACGACGCTCGACGTGGGACGCGGTCTGATTCTCGTGGGTTAAACTTCATCATGCGCGTCGGCGTGATCTCGGACACGCACGGACTGCTTCGAGACGAGGTCCTCGCTCGTTTGGCGGGCGTGGACCTCGTCTTGCATGCTGGAGACGTCGGCACTCCGAGCGTCTTGAAGCGCTTGGCGGAATTGGCACCGACGCTCGCGGTGCGTGGCAACGTCGACAAGGGCGAGCTTTCCACCCTGCCCGAGACGCTGTTGTATGACGTGGGAGGCGCCTGGGTCTACATGCTGCACGACCTCGCCGCCCTCGACCTCTCCCCTGCCGCCGCTGGAATTCGCGTCGTGATCAGCGGGCACAGCCACGTTCCGAAATTGGAGAAGCGCGGCGAAACGCTGTACCTCAATCCCGGCTCGTGCGGACGGCGGCGTTTCAAGCTGCCCGTGGGACTGGCCTTCCTCCACGTCGAGGACGGCGAGGTACGCGCGGAGCTCGTGACTCTGGACGCCGTCCTCCCCGAATGACGGATCACGAAACATTCAGGCGCGAAGCCGCGCGTAGAAAAACGTCACGAACGGCGTCGACCGCTTCACCGCAATGAACGATCCGACGGCGCATGCCGAAGTCACCGCGATTCGAAAAGCGACCGCCACCTACGGCCGCTTCGACGTCCCGGACGGCGTGATTCACACGAGTCGCGAGCCTTACCCGATGTGCCTCGGCGCCGCGTCCCGGGCCGCGCCCATCGAATCTGTACTCCGGCGACACGAAGGACGACGCGAGCGCCAGCGGCTTCTCGGGCGCCTTCATCGACCGAGAGCTCGGGCGTGAGGAGGTACGCCGACCGCCAAGACGCCTTACTTCGTCGCGCCCACGACCACGGGCTCGAAGGCGCGGTGCAAGCCCAGGGTCGGCGTGACCCACACCTCACCGCTTCCGCGGAAGACGTGAACGAGGCCTTCCCCGCTGCGCGCGCTCGACAAGATTCCTTTCGTGCTTTTCTCGATGCGGAAGTCGAGGCTGGCCGAGTACGCCATCACGAGGTCGCCGTCCACGGTGAGGGTGTCGTTCGAAAGGCGCAGGACATCCACCTCGCTCATCGGCACCGGGCTTTCCAGCACGAACAGGCCCGCGCCCGACAACTTGCTCTGGACGAGGCCTTCACCGCCGAGCACGGCCGCGCCGACGTTCTTGTTGACGTGCCGCCCGACCTTGATCGAGCTTTCGCACGCGGCGAAGACGCCGTCGTCGATCAGCAAGTCGTCACCCTGCAGATCCGAGATCAAGAGGTGCTTGAAGGTCGGCTCGCACCATACGACGCCGCGCCCCGCGTACTCGGGCTTGTAGGCGCTTTCGCCCGTCGCGGCGCTCGAGACGGCGCGCGACAGGAACCCACCGACGCCTCCGCCTCCGCCGGTGACTTTCATCTCGACGCCGCCGTGCATGTATTGCAGGGCGCCGGGTTGCAAGAGGGCCTTGCCGCCCTCGAGACGAATCGCGAGTTGCTTCAACGTCACGCCCGCTTGCCGCGCGTAGTACAAAGCCTCCGCACCGAGCATGCTCGATCCCGTGAGAGTCTTGTACTCGTGCACCTCGAACGAGAGGCCCGCGCCGCGCTTGCTCTCGAGGAGCGTTCGCTGTTCCATGCTGCATGGTACGAGGAACGCAGCTTCGAAGTTGCGGGAGGGGACGCTCGGTGCGTCAGGGCCGCCCGTCTGCGAGATGTTTTGGCGTTGGAGCCTTCTAAAGCCGCGACGGAGCGAGGAGGAGCCGTTCAGCGTCGTCACCTAGGGGCCTCGCTCGTGTTTTCACTCGAAGTCGGGCGCGACGTACTCCTTGCCGTTCCAGCGGATTCGCCAGTCGAGCCCGCAGACCAGGTCGTGATAGCCGCGCGTTTTCGTCGCGAGCACTCCGTAGCGGTCGCACCCGACGCTCGGCGACAGCAGTTCTCGTCCTTTCGCGTCCGTCACGCCGCATTGCAAGGTGTCCCAGCGATCCCAGATGCCGCACTCGATGCGCTCGTTCGAGCCGTCTTCGTTCAAGTCGAACGCGAACACGTTCCTGCGCTCGTCGAACGCCTCGCGGCGGATGTTCAGCAACGCCTTGAGTTCGGGAATGACGGCCGCGCGCACGAGGACCGCCTTGCCGCCTCGGTACGCCCATGATTTCCAGCGGGCGGCGTCCTCGTCACGGTACACGGCGACGAGACGGCCTTGATACGTTTCGATCTTCGGATCTCGCCAACTGTCGAAGGCGTTCGAGAACAACGGCGCCTTGCCCGGGCGGTACGTGACGAAGCGGTACGAACTCGGGCAGCAGTTGCCGCCGCCGGAGAACAGCACGAGCGCGTCGAGTGTTCCATCCGCGTCGAAGTCCGCGACGCGAACGACGTTCATGATCGCCGTTCCTTCAGAGAAGGGCGGCGTCGGCTTCGCCGGATCGACGAGCGTCACTACCTTTCGGCCGTCGAGCGCGACGAGCACCGGCGAGTACGGGTCGTCCGCTGGCGTCCTGACTTCGTACCGCACGGTCGCGGGCGTGGCGGCAAGAAGGGCCAGGAACCCGAGCGCCAAGAATGTCGTCATGCCTGATGGTACGAAAAAGCGGCCGACCAAAGGGTCGGCCGCTCGGTGACTCGAGATCTCAGACCGCGCCGACCTTCTCGGCGATGACGGCCTCGATGTACTTCACGACGCTTTGAAGCGGCACGCGGGAAAGGACGTCTTCCAGGAAGGCCGTCACGAGAATCTTCTCGGCGAGGCTCTTCGGGATGCCGCGCGAGCGCAGGTAGTTCAGTTGCTCGGCGTCGACGGGTCCCGTGGTGGAGCCGTGCGAGCAACGAACGTCGTTCGCGTTGATCTCCAGCTGGGGAATGGAGTCGTTGCGCGCTTCGCTCGACAGCAGCAAGGTGCGGTGCTTTTGGTACGCGTCCGTCTTCTGCGCGCCGAGATCCACCTTGATCATGCCCGAGAACACGCCGCGTGCCGTGTCGGCGAGCACGCTCTTGTACAAGAGGTCGCTGTGCGCGTGCGGCGCGGCGTGGTGCTGCAAGGTGTAGTGGTCGAAGTGCTGGTCTTTCGACGCGAAGTTCAAGCCCAGCATCTCCGAGCTCGCGCCTTGACCGCGCAGGTGCGACTGCATCTCGGTGCGCGACAGCGATCCGCCCATCGTGACGACGAGCGAGTTCAAGACCGCGTCACGCGCGACATCGCCTCGCTGCCGCTGAATGTGCGTCACGCCTCGACCCCAGTTCTGCACGGACACGTATCGCAGTTGCGCGCCATCCTTCACGATCAGCTCGACGGCGCCGAACGCGAACGCGCTTTCGAGGTCCTCGCTGTCCTGCTCGTCGATGAACGTCACCTTGCTGTTGACGTCCGCAACGATCAGGGTGCGCGTCGCGGTGAAGGTTCCCGACTCGTCGAGGACGCGGAAGGAACCGAGCGGCAGTTCCACCTCGACGTTGCGCGGCACGTAGACGAAGGCGCCGTTCGTCCACAGGGCGGCGTTGAGGGCGCTGAACTTGCCTTCGCTGGCGTCGGGGCTCTTGCTGGGCGTCGTGCCGGGCGCGGCGATCGTCGTGTCGTCAGGCACCTCGGCGGGCACGACGCTGTACAGGTATTGCTGCACGAGCTCGGCGTGGCTGTCGAGCGCGGAGCGAAGGTCCGTGAAGACCACGCCTTGCTGCGAGAGGTCGGCGGGAACGTTCTTGAAGATCACGTCCGGCCCGTCGAACACGAGGTACCCGGCGACATCTGTCGAGCCGAGACGCGCTCGCACGCCCGCCGGAAGCTGCTCCTCGCTCGTGACGGTCTCCTTGCGGCTGGCAGGCTTGAGCGCGTCGAAGTCGATGTCGGAGACGTCGGTGTACTTCCACGCTTCGACCGCCTCGGTGGGAAGCGCGAGGGTGTGGAACAATTCGAGCGCCGACGCGCGTTTCTCGGCCAGCCAGGCGGGACCGCCGAGTTCCTGCACCGCCTCGGGCGAGAACGCCCGGTTCATCGTTTGAGTCATGAGTCCTCCTGGGTGAATCGCTTCGCAAGGAAACGGGCGGGTTCGTCACCCGCCCTGTTCTAGGGCCGTCGGATCAACCGACGGAACCTTCCATTTCGAGTTCGATGAGGCGGTTGAGCTCGACCGCGTACTCCAGCGGCAGTTCCTTTGCGATAGGCTCGATGAAGCCACGCACGATGAGGCCCGCCGCCTCGTCCTCGGAGAGGCCGCGCGATTGCAGGTAGAGGATCTGCTCGTCGTTGATCTTGCTGACGGTCGCTTCGTGGCCGACCGAGGCGTTCTTCTCCTCGATCTCGATGTACGGGTACGTGTCCGTGCGAGCTTCCTCGTCGAGGAGGAGCGCGTCGCATTCGACGTTCGTCTTGGAGCCGTACGCTCCTTCGTAGATCTTCACGAGGCCGCGGTACGAGGAGCGTCCGCTGTCCTTGGAGATGCTCTTGGAAACGATGGTGCCGGAAGTGTGCGGCGCGAAGTGCACGATCTTGGCGCCCGCGTCTTGGTGCTGGCCGCGGCCCGCCATGGCGATCGAGAGGACTTCGCCGCGCGCGCCTTCCTCCAGCAGGTAGCACGCGGGGTACTTCATCGTGACCTTGGAGCCGAGGTTGCCGTCCACCCACTCCATGACGCCGTTCTTGTACACCGCGGCGCGCTGGGTCACAAGGTTGTAGACGTTGTGGCTCCAGTTCTGGATGGTGGAGTAGCGGAAGCGCGCGCCTTCCTTCACGATGATCTCGATGACGCCCGAGTGGAAGGAGTCACGCGAGTAGCTGGGCGCGGTGCAGCCTTCGATGTAGTGCGCTTGGGCGCCCTCGTCGACGATGATGAGGGTGCGCTCGAATTGACCCGCGCTTTCCGCGTTGATGCGGAAGTACGTCTGCAGGGGAATGTCGACCTTCACGCCCTTCGGAACGTACACGAACGACCCGCCGGACCAAACGGCGGAGTTGATCGCCGCGAACTTGTTGTCCTCGGGCGGCACGACCGTCGCGAAGTACTCGCGGAAGAGGTCGGGGTACTGACGCAGACCGTCCTCGATCGAGAGGAACACGACGCCGAGCTTCTCCCACTCCTCCTTGAGGTTGTGGTAGACCATCTCGGATTCGTACTGTGCGCCGACGCCGGCGAGGGCGGCGCGTTCGGCTTCGGGAATGCCAAGGCGCTCGAAGGTCTGCTTGACGTCTTCGGGCACGTCGTCCCACGAGCGGGCGTTGAAGCCTTCGGGCTTGATGTAGTAGTAGATTTCGTCGAGGTCGAGGCCGCTCAAGTCGGCGCCCCACTCGGGCATGGGCTTGGAGTAGAAGATGTCGAGGGCCTTGAGGCGGAAGTCGAGCATCCACTGCGGCTCGTCCTTCGCCTTGGAGATCATTTCGACGACTCCGCGCGACAAGCCCTTGGGAGCCTTGACGGCGTAGCGTTCGGGATCGGCCCAGCCGTACTCGTATTGCGCGTTGATTTCGGCGATTTCAGGATTCGTCATGCGAAGCTCCTTAAGCGGTTGCGAGTTGCTTGACCCAGTCGTAGCCCTCGGCGTCGAGCCTTTGGGCGAGTTCGGGTCCGCCGGTTTGGACGACGCGTCCGTCGACGATGATGTGCACCTTGTCAGGAACGATGTAGTTCAGCAAGCGTTGGTAGTGCGTGATGATGAGGCCGCCGAGATTCTCGCCGCGAATGGAGTTGACGCCTTTGGACACGATCTTGAGGGCGTCGACGTCAAGGCCGGAGTCGGTCTCGTCCATGATGATGTACGTCGGGTCGAGCATCAGCATCTGGAGGATCTCGTTGCGCTTTTTCTCGCCGCCCGAGAAGCCCGCGTTGAGGTAGCGTTCGACGATGCTCTCGTCCCACTCGAGCGTTTGGAGGGCCTGTTGGAGCTTGCCGTAGAACTCCATGAACGAGACTTCCTCGCCTTCGGGCTTGCGCGCTTGCATGGCGAGGCGCAGGAAGTTGGCGATGGTGACGCCGGGAATCTCGACGGGGTACTGAAAGGCGAGGAAGAGGCCCAGTCGGGCGCGCTCGTCGGGCTCCATCTCGAGGATGTTGTGACCGTCCACGAGAATCTCGCCTTCGGTGACGGTGTACTCGGGGTCGCCGACGATGACCTTGGCGAGGGTGGACTTGCCGTTGCCGTTGGGTCCCATGATGGCGTGGAGTTCGCCACGTGGCACAATGATATTCACGCCCTTGAGGATGGGCAAGTCGCCGACGGAGGCATGGAGGTTGCGAATCTCGAGTTGCAATGGAGCCGTGTCCTGAGTCATCCTGTCTCCTTGAAGCGAAGAAATATGACCCTCTTATTGAGAGTCATTCCTAGTAAGAGAATTGTACCTCAAGGTTTGACTAAAGTCGAGTACGACGCTCGGAATTGCACGTTTCGGCCCGAGCTCCAGTGCGGTGAACGTTCAAGTGCGCGCCGGGCCTCGAGACGCCCGCAGCGCCTCGTCACGAAGCGCCCGCAGCCACGGCTCTTCCACGCCGCGAATCACCGTACCGGCCGACGCTTGGCGTAGGCCCGACTCCGCACGCGCCAACGCGTGGCGCGGCTGCCCCTCGGCGAGGAAGATCGCGGCCTCCACACGCGCCCACGTCGCCTCGGACACGAACGCGCTCTTCTTCGCGCGGCCCATCGCTTGGCGCGCCGCCACGGCGTTTCCACGGCGTGCCTCCAAAAATGCCCGGTCGAGGTACACGGGTGTGCGAAGCGCCTCGGTCACGATGGGCAGCAACTCCTCGGCGCGCGCCAGGTGCAGTTCCGCCGCCAGCTCGTCTCCCACGTCGAAGGCGGCGTAGAACGCGAGCGACGCGCTGGCCAAGTCGAAGGCCTTCATGCCTTGCGGCGCGAGCGCGTCGTCCAGCAGCGCCTCGGGCCAATCGCGCGGACGGCGACCGGCCATCGCGAAGCTCGTCAAAGCCAGCAAGGCCGCTTCCGCGCGCGCCGTGCGGCTTCCACGGCCCAGACGCAGCAGGCGCGCTCCGTCCGTCATCAACCCGCCGACGCTCGAAGGCCACGCGGACAGGCCGTTGAGCGCCACCGAAAGCAGCGCCGACAACGCCAGAAAGCCTTTCAGCGGTCCCGGTACGAGCAGCATCCCCAGCAGCGCACACCCCAAGCCGAACCCGAAGCCTGCCAGCGGGCCTCCCGCCACCATCCGCCTCATGCGCCTGGCCAAGTCCGACGTCAGCGGCGGAGCGAGCCAGGCAAAGCCGAGCGAGGGCGAGCGCAGCCGACGCAAGCCGCGACCACGCTCGAACATCAAGGGCCACACGGCCAGGGCGCGAAACTCGAAACCCGCTCGCACGCCGCTCAGAACGTGGCCGAGCTCGTGCATGAGGACGTTGAGCCACAAGGCGCCCGCCAAAAGCGCGAGAAATACCGGGAAGGTCACGCCCGCGCCCCACACTGCCGGTGACTCCGACAGCGTCACGGCCGCCGCCCCGACCACGGCGCCCACCATCGCCCCGACCAGGATCGACCCGATCGTCCTCGCGCGCCTCGACCTTCGCATACTTCCAAGGTACTCCTCGCGGTGTTCGTACGCCGTCAGGCTGCCTACATGGCTTTCCAACCAATGTCTTCGAGACCCACGGAACAGTGGGCATTTCTCACATGAAATCAAGAGGAAGTCTTCACCACGGGATTTTTCTATGTGCTACCTATAAGACCAGATGAACGTCCTCGATCTGCTGCGAGAAGCCGGAGTCCTGTTGTGGGTGCTCGCGGCGCTGTCCGTTTACGTGGTGTACCTCGTCGCCGTGCGCGCGCAAGTGCTGTCCAAGATGCGTGCCGACCCGACGTTGACCTTCACGCGCGTCCACGCCGCCCTCATGCAGCAAGACCTCGACGGAGCTCGCCGGGAGGCCGCTCGGCTCCAGACGCCCGCCGGCAACGTCTTGCGTGCAGGCCTCGACCGCGCTCCGGCAGGCATCGAGGCGTCCGGCGCCGCCATGAACGAAGCGATCCTGCTCGAAGAAGGCCGCCTCTACGCGGGCCTGAGCGCCCTCGGCACGGCCGCGCAAATCGCGCCGCTTCTCGGCCTGCTCGGCACGGTCTTCGGCATGGTGCGCTCCTTCCTGGTGTTCTCCACGACGACCGCGCCGACGTCCACCCAGCTCGCGACGGGCATCAGCGAGGCCCTCGTCAACACCGCCGGGGGACTCGTCGTGGCGATCGTGGCGTACTTCGGCCGCAACTGGCTGCGCTCCCGCGCCGACTTCGTGCTGCTCCAAGCCGAGCGCGCCCGAGAAGCGCTCGTCGCGTGGCTCATGGAAGCGCAGTTGCGCCGTCAAGGTGTCTTGACCGGCGCTCCGATCGCCATGTACGAACCCGAGCCCGTTCCGGCGAGCGTGGGGTCGTGACGAGGCGCGCGTCCCGCATGCGCTCGGGCGGCGAGAACGTCACCTTCGACTTCGCGCCGATGGTCGACGTCGTGCTGTTGCTGCTGATCTTCTTCATGCTGACGTCGAACCTCGCGGCGCGACAAAACGCCTTGCCGCTCGATCTGCCGCGCGCCAGCAGCACCTTGCGCGACACGCCCGACATTCCCACCGTGAACGTCGACCGAAGCGGCAAGATCTTCCTCGAAGGCAAGGTCGTGACCCTCAAGGCCCTCGAAACCCAACTCAAGACCCTCACGGCGAAGTCGGGCGGAGTCGTCGCCCTGCGCGCCGACCGACGCGGCAACTACGGCACGGTCGTCTCCGTGATCGACGTCATCAAGCGAGCGGGAGGTGAGCGTCTTGCGCTCGGCACTGAGCGGCCCTAATACCTGGGGCTTCGAGAACCGCGCGCAGCGAACACGCGCCCTCGGCCTCACGATCGCTCTGCACGGCGCGGTCCTCCTCGGGCTGGCCGCCTTGCACTTCACGGCGCCTCGTCTTCCGCCCAGTGCGTCCACGGTGCTGCCCGAACCGCCCCTCACGGTCGTCGAGCTCGCTCCCGACCCGTTACCCGTTCGTCCGACCGTGCGCGTCACGCCCCGGATCACGCTCCCGACGCCCCGAACCGTCCCGACGAGTCAAGCGCCACGTCCCGCGCCTCAACGCCGCGCGACCCCCGCGCCCGTCTCCCAGCCTCGCCGAACGACGCCTCAAACGGTACGCACGACTCCGAAGACGCCGACCGCGACGCCTCCCGTCAAGACCGCGACTCCGCGCGCCACCGTCACAAGGCCCGTCACGAAACCGACGCCTCAGCCCATCACCTCCGTGCCCAGGGCCGCCACCCCGCGACCCTCACCGGCTGTCACGACCACGGCGCCTCGCGCGACGACGCCGCGCGTCTCCACTCCGGCCCCCACGCCCTCCACGCCCGTGTCTCCTTCGGTCAGCGTCCGGTCCCTCCCGACGCGCGAGGAGTTCGATGCGCGTCGCGCCACCCAAACAGGCGTCCCGACCGACACCCAAGCCACCGCGCGCATCCCCGACACGACCCCGACCCTGGCCGCAGGAGCCCCCACGCGCTCCGAGACCCTCGCGGATAGCTCCGTAGAAGCGGCCGAGGGACCGCGCCGCGCGTCGAGTGACGCGGTAGCCGAGGCGTCTCCCGTGCTCACCGATCGTGACGTCGGCGTGCAAGACGCTCCCGTCGAAAGCCGCGCCGCCGTCGTGCCTCCGAGCGGGACCGTCGAGGCCGCCAACGCTCGGGGCACGAACGGCAGCGGCAC
Source organism: Deinococcus yavapaiensis KR-236 (assembly GCF_003217515.1). Lineage (NCBI taxonomy): Bacteria > Thermotogati > Deinococcota > Deinococci > Deinococcales > Deinococcaceae > Deinococcus > Deinococcus yavapaiensis. Next base: position 332,200 of record NZ_QJSX01000001.1, read on the forward strand.
GGGCGCCACAGCCGCGGAAGCGGCACCGACCGCGCGCATCCCATCCGACACGACCGAAGGTGTTCCCAACGCGAGACGTGAAGCGAGTGGGGCGAGCAGCGAAGGCGTCGGCGAATCCGTTTCTCGCAGGAGCGGCGCACCGTCGTCGACGGAAGAGGTCGCGACAGTGACGCCACGCGGCGGCGGCGACGTCGCCACAGAGCAGGCGAGTTCGCGAAGCTCGACCCCTGCCGCCGAGCCCGACGCTTCACTCGCCGCCAGCGGACCGCGCGGAATCGCACCCAACGACGATTCGACGCAAGCGGCAAGTTCGCCTTCCCGTCGCGAGGGCAGCCCGAGCGGCGAATCGGATGCGGCACCAGGCCGCCCGTCGTCGTCCAGTGAAGCAGGAAGCGAGGCGAACGGACGTACGACATCCCCGTCCGGCAACTCCAGCGAGACGACCGCGGCGTCCGGACGCCCGAGTTCCACTTCCGACACTTCGAGCGAAACGAACGGACGTACGACGTCCCCGTCGGGCAATTCCAACGAAACGACCGCGACGTCAGGACGCCCGAGTTCCACCTCCGGGACTTCCAGCGAGACGAACGGACGTACGACGTCCCCTTCCGGCAATTCCAACGAGACGACCGCGGCGTCCGGACGCCCGAGTTCCACGTCCGACACTTCGAGCGAGGCGACCACGACGTCTGGACGTCCGGCCTCCACCTCGGGCGGTGAGGCGGCGGCGACGAACGGACGCTCCGCCTCCACCTCGGGGGCGGCAACCGAAGAATCCGCTTCGGCACGTGGGACGGCGCCGTCGAGCTCTCCGAGCGGTCAGGCCGCCGCTTCCCGCTCCACCGGAAACGGCGAAGGCGCGACAACCGAAGCCACGGGTGAGCCGAGACCTCGCGGCTCGGGCGACGCGCCTTCGGGCGGCAGTTCTACCGCCACCACGCGTTCTGGCACTCCTGGAAACGCGTCGAGACCGGAACAGGCCGACGCCCCTTCGGCGACCCGGACCAATTCCAGTGGAGGCGAAAACGACGGCTCGGCGCAAGGCACGCCGAGAGCGAGCACGCCACGCGGTGCGGAATCCAGTGAATCGGCACCTGCCGCGAACCGTTCGACTGGTAACGCCTCGGGGGGCGACACGGCACCTACAAGGCCGACTTCGGTGGGCGGTCAGGACACGGCCAGTACGCCCGCCAGCAGTCGTTCCACGAGCGCCGCGAGCGGTGCGAGCAGTGGCGCGGGTGAAGCGGCGCGTGCCGCGACGACCTCGGGCACGAGCGCCTCGGCCTCCAGTTCGCCACAATCGTGCACGGTCGCCGTGGATGTGCGCGGCCTGGGATCGTTCGAGCGGGCGCAGACGAGCTTCGTGCTCGACGATCGCGGCAACCAGGTTTGGCCCGACGCCGAGCTCGTCAAGAACGTCAGTAGCGGCCTGTGGGACGAAGGCAGGATCTCTCAGCAGTACGTTCGTGACGAAAGCGCGTTGAAAGCGTTCGACAACGTCACGGTCGTGAAGGCCCTGCGAGTGCAGAAGCCTAAGTTCGCGCCTGGGGCGTCCTACAACGCCGACGCCGTCGTCTCCAGCGACGTCGCCCGTCAAATTCGCGAGGCCGGGAAAGCGTGCCGTCTCGTGTACCTCTACAAGTAAGCTCCTCGTCATTCCCCTGTGCACACTGAAGGTGTGCAACCTGAGCACGACGTCATCTTTTTCCCAAGGAGTCTCATGCGCCACCCTGCCCTGCTGCTTTCCCTCGCCCTGCTCTCCTCCACCGCCTTCGCCTGGGTTCCGAAGCTCGACGACAAGACGGCCAAGACGGTTGTCGACTCGGCCTACGACCGTCTCGACGATCCCGTCAACACCTTGCTCACCGTCGACCTCGGAGTGAAGGACGGCAAGTTCGCCTCCGACGGCGCGGTACGCGCCTTGACGGGCGGCGAGTCGTGCGTTCAGAACTGGCTGGCGAATCCCTCGGACTTCGCGAAGTTCGGAAGTCGTCCCACCACGATCGTCATGACGGGTCAAGCGGACGACGTGTTTCTCGCCGCGCAGTCGGCGCGCGACGAGTTTCGCAACTTCACGTCGAAGGACGCCCTCACGTTGCCCAATCGTCTCGCCGACGGGCAGTTGCGCGTGTACGTGACGATGAGCGGTCTCGCCTCGCAACGTCAGCGTGACGCGTACAACGTGGCCCTTCGTCTGCCCGACGGCAAGATCGTGCGCGCCGCGCGCCGCGCGTTCACGAACGACTGGAAGCAGACGGGCGACCGGTGGGGCGGCACGATGCTCTACACCTTCGACGCGCTTGGCGCGGGCGTGAATCCCACCGGGAAGCTGGACCTCGTCATCAAGACGGAAGCGGACAGCGACTGCGCCTTCGTCGTGACGGCCGACCTCTCCAAGTTCTATTGATTTCGATCGCCGTGATCGAATCGAGGGAGGCGCGCGCCTCCCTCGATTCGTTGCTTAGAGGGGCTGGGGACGGTCCTCGGTATACTTCTCGTCATGCGGCAAGGTCCCCTGCTCGCCGTGGACGTCGGGAACACCTCCACCGTCCTTGGCCTCACGAACGACGCCCTCCAGCTCACGCACACATGGCGTATCCGAACGAACCGCGATCTCCTGCCCGACGATTTCGCCCTGACCCTCAAGGGCCTGATGGACTTGTCGGAAGTCGCCACGCCGCCGTGCGCCGTGCTGTCGAGTGTCGCGCCGCCCGTCGGTCAGAATTTGAAGCTGGCATTGGAGCGGCACTTCGGCGTTCGCACGTTCGAGGTGACGGCGGAGAATCTGCACGACGTCACCGTGGAGCTCGACGACCCACGGGCCATCGGCGCGGACCGCCTCGCGAATTTGTTCGGGGCCGAGCGTTACCTCGCCGACCGCGAGTTCGTGATCGTGGTGGACTTCGGGACGAGCACGAACTTCGACGTGATCGGTCGGGGCCGTCGGTTTCTCGGTGGAGTGCTCGCGACGGGCGCGCAGGTGAGCGCGGACGCGTTGTTCGCGCGGGCGGCGAAGTTGCCGAGAGTGAATCTGGAAGCGCCGCCCTCGGCGCTCGGAAAGAACACCGTTCATGCCTTGCAGTCGGGGCTGGTGTTCGGATACGCGGAGATGGTGGACGGCTTGGTTCGCCGCTTGAAAACGGAAGTGTCCGGTGACGCGCTGGCGGTCGCGACCGGAGGCTTTTCCCGAACGGTCGAGGGGGTCTGCAGGGAGATCGACGTGTTCGATGACACCTTGACGCTGCGAGGCCTCGTGGAGCTGTGGGCGACGCGTTGACGCATCCGATTCTACAAGTTATCGCTAACATAGCTTGAGTGCGTTTGTGTTAAGATAACTGCCAGTGCCGCCGGGCGTTCGCCCGTTCGCGCAGCCGGAGACACGAATGGACTACTACGAACTGCTGGGCGTTCCGCGTGACGCGTCCGCCGACGACATCAAAAAGGCGTACCGCAAACTCGCGCTGCAATACCACCCCGACCGCAACAAGGAAGAAGGCGCGCAAGAGAAGTTCGCGCAGATCAACGCCGCGTACGCGGCGTTGTCGGATCCGGAGAAGCGCGCGCACTACGACCGATTCGGAAGCGAGCCGAGCGCCGCCGGAATGCCTGGCGCGGGCGGGTTCGGCGACCCGAACTTCGATCCGTTCGACCTCTTCGAGCAGATGTTCGGCGGAGGTCTGTTCGGCGGGGCGCGCGGCGGACGCCGTGTAGCGCGCGGCGAGGACCTCGAGACGACGGCCCGCATCACCCTGGAGGACGCGCGAATCGGCGCGGACATCGAGGTGAACATCGACCGCCTCACGGAGTGCGAACACTGCCACGGAACGCGCAGCGAACCGGGCGGCACGCCTCCGAAGACGTGCGGGACGTGCGGTGGGGCGGGCACCGTGACGGCGCAGACGCGCACCATCCTCGGCAACATCGTGACGCAGCAACCGTGCCCGACGTGCCGTGGCGAAGGGCAGATCATCGAAGATCCGTGCAAGGTGTGCCGGGGACGCGGACGTACCCTCAAGGCGGACCGCGTGAAGGTCACGCTGCCCAAAGGCATCGACGAAGGTTACCGCATTCGCGTCTCGGGCAAAGGCAACGAGGGGCCGGGCGGCCCGGGCGACTTGTACGTGCACCTCGAGATGGCGCCGCACCCTGACTTCACGCGTGAAGGCGAGCACCTCATCCACCAAGCCAAGATCGGCGTTGCGCGCGCCTCGTTCGGCGGCAAGATCGAGGTGCCGACCCTCGACGGACCGAAGGAAATCGAAGTCAAGAGCGGCACCCAGCACGGCGACACCGTACGCTTGCGAGGCTTCGGAATGCCGCGCCTCCAGGCCAGTGGCGTCGGCGACCTCGTCGTGGTGTTCGACGTGCAGATTCCCAAGGCGGGCAACCTCAGCAAGGAGGCCCGCGCCGCGCTCGAAGCGTACGCCCGTGAAGTCGGCGAGGACGTCGAGCACAAAGAGCCGAACTTGTTCGAGCGCATCGGCAAGGCGATTCGCGGCGAGTAAGCGCGCGGAGTTTCACGGAGGACCGATTCGTTCGAATCGGTCCTTCGCTTTTTCGTCGCCTCGAGGTGGGGCGCGCACTGTCGCGGCTTACACCACGACGACATGACGAGGGGGAAGGCGGCGACGTGCCGCCTTCCCCCTCGTCACACCTCAGCGTAGAGGCGCGGGAGCGACCGTCCGGGTCGTGGTGGGGTTGAGCACGGGTTTGCCCGAGGCATCGAAGGTCAGCTTGTCGAGGCGCATGGAACGCACTCCGCCCGCCTCGTAGCCGATTTGGCCCGTCGTCCAACCGTGGTAGTACATCCACGTTTGGCCCGCGCCGTCGGTGATGACTCCTTGCCCGCCGGGGCCGCTGAGGGCGCCTTTCGTGAAGAGCCACGGCAAGTCGCGCGACTGCTTGCGAAAGGGACCCGTGGGTGACGTGGCCGTGGCGTAGCCGACGCTGTACGTGTCGGAGTTGTAGTCGGCGGCGGAGTAGAACAGGTAGTAGGTGCTTCCGCGCTTGTAGACGTTCGGAGCCTCAATGAGGTTGCCTTCCCACAAGGCGCCGTTGTAGATGAGGTCTTTGGGTTGGCCGAGAAGTTTGAGGCCGTCGTCGCTGAGTTGCTGCACGTAAATTGCCGTGAGGAGGCTGCAGCAGTTGCCGTCATTCTTCCAGTACAAGTAGCGCTTGCCGTCACTGTCGACCAAGGGCGAGGCGTCGATGGAGCCGCCTTGGTCGAGTTGGCATACGAGCGGTTTGCTCGACTCGTCGCGGAACGGTCCCTCGGGGGATTTGGAGGTCGCGACGCCGATGCACTGCCGTCCGCTGTCGGTGTGACGCGCGGTGTAGTACAGGGTGTAGCCGTTCTTCACGGCCATGACTTCCGGCGCCCAGGTGAAGCCTCCCGTCGCCCAGTTCCCGAGGCGTCCGAAGCCTTCGCCCACCAGTTGCCAATTCACGAGGTCGTTGCTTTTCCGTACGGGCAAATCCACGCCTCCGGTGTTCGTGCCGTACGCGTAGTACGTCTTGCCGACGCGCAGAATGAACGGATCGGGGAAATCGTCGGGAATGACGGGATTGGTGAACGTGCGTGTCACCGTGGCGGGCGAGGCGGGCGCCACGGGTGGGGCGGTGCGTGCCGGGGGCGCCGGGAGACGAGGGCCCGCGCCTCCGGCGAGCGCGAGCGACGCGGCGACTGTCAGGCTGGCCGTGCAAAACAGCAGCAATCGAGGTTTCATGACGGCTCTAGTGTACCCAACGAGCGTGAGTGCGTCAGTCCGCAGCGAACTCCATGGAGGTGGCAGGCGAGAACTTGGGCGTGGCGCTCGGGCGAAGCACGACGGGCCGGTCTCCTTCCCACGACAAGGGATCGATGCGCATGGAGCGCTCACCCTTGCGTTCGTAGCCGATTTTGCCGGGCGTCCAGGCGTGGTAGTACATCCACGTCTGTCCGAGGGCGTCGGTCAGCAGACCTTGGCCGCCGGGGCCGGCGACGTCACGCGTGGACCGCAGAATCGGTCCGTCGGTCTTCACGAACGGTCCGGTGGGTGCGTCCGCGATCGCGTGGCCGACGCCGTACGTGGAGTCCCCGTAGTGCGCGGCCGAGTAGAACAGGTGGTACTTGCCGTCGCGGCGCAGCACGAAGGGCGCTTCGATGAGGTGGCGCTCCCACGGCTGGTCGTTCACGAGAAGCTTCTTCGGAGCGCCGAGCAGTTGACGGCCGTTGTCCGAGAGGCGCTGCACCCACAGCCAAGTCTTTTGGCGCAAGGCGTTTCCGTCGTTCTTCCAGTACAGGTAGCGCTTGCCGTCGGCGTCCTCGAAGGCGTGCGCGTCGATGGCGCCGCCAAGGGGAATCTGGGAGATCAGCGGCTCGGCGCAGGTGTCTTCGAACGGGCCGAGCGGTGACTTCGAAAAGGCGGCGCCGATCACCTGGAGGCCGCTTTTGCGGTGCCGCGCGGTGTAGTACAGCATGAAGCCCCCGGCGACTTTCATGATGTCGGGCGCCCAGGTGAAGCCGCGCCGCGCCCACTTGGGCAAGGTTCCCATCGCGTTGCCGCGGAATTCCCAGTTCACGAGGTCGGTAGAAGTTCGCACGGGAAGGTCCACGCCTTTGTAGTTCGTCGCGTACGCGTAGTACACGCCTTCGTGCTCCAACACGAACGGATCGGGAAAGTCGCCGGGCGCCACCGGATTGCAATACAGGTTCGCGCCCACGGTGAGCGAGGTGAGAGTAAGGTCAGGCGCCCTTAACGTGGTCATAGTCAAAGTTTAAGCATGAGGAGTGAGCAAACGCAAGATAAAGACGAAGATGAACGAGAGAAAATCGTCATCCTTCGCCTCACGGCCAGCGAGCAGCGTCTCATAGACCCTGGAGCGTCGATGAGAGCAGACGAAAGCAGGCAATGTCAGAAGGCAGCAAAACAAATCCCGAACCGCAAGAAACGAAACGCCCCGCTCCTGTCAGGAGCGGGGCCGGGACGGAAAAGCGCTTACTCTTTCATCCCGGTCGTCGCCAAGCCTTCCACGAGGAAGCGTTGCGCGAGCAGGTACGCGATGAGGGCGGGCACGGCGGCGATCGTGGCGGTCGCCATGAGCTTGCCGTAATCCGTGACGTAGCGCTGCGAGAACGTCGTCACGCCGACGGGCAGCGTGAGCTGATCGACCTTCGACACCACGAACAACGGCCAGATGTAGTTGTTCCACGAGCCCATGAACGAGAACACGGCGAGCGTCACGAGCGCGGGCAAGGCAAGCGGCAAGATGATGCGCCACAAGATCGTCCAGGACCCCGCGCCGTCGAGCACGGCCGCCTCTTCGAGTTCCTTGGGAATGCCCATGAAGAATTGCCGCAGCAAGAAGATCCCGAACACGCCCGCCACGCCGGGCCAGATGAGCGCGTGCGGCGTGTCGATCCAGTGAAACGAGAACATCATGAGGTACGTCGGGATGAACGTCACGATGCCGGGAATCATCAGGGACGACAAGATGAACCAGAACCATCCGTTACGGCCACGGAAGCGCATGCGCGCGAGCGGGTAGGCGGTGATGGCGCACAAGAAGACGTGGGCGATCGTGAACACCAGCGCGATGTAGAACGAGTTCCACGTCCAGCGCAAGATGTTGCCGTCCGGCGACGTGAGAACCGCGCGGTAGTTGTCGAGCGTCGGATTTCGAGGAATCCACTGAACGGGCGACGCGAGCACGTCTGCTTCGGGCTTGAGGCTCGTGGAGATCATCCAGTAGACGGGCGCGAGGAAGATCACCGACAAGATGCACAGCAGGATGAAACGTGGAATGTCTCTTGGCAAGCGCCGCGGCGGCTTGCTGGGCGTGGCCGTCACGGCACGCGACGTCGGAGAAGAAACAGCCATCTTCATGCCTCCCGGGCGTCACGCGCCATGATGCGAAATTGCACGGCAGTGAGAAGCAACATCATCACGCCGAACACGAAGCCCATCGCCGTGGCCGAACCCAACTGGTTGTTCGAAAAGCCTTCCTCGGTGATGTACTGGATGACGCTTTGCGTGGTGCGCGTCGGTCCGCCGTTGGTGATGACTTGCGACTGCCCGAAAAGCTGGAAGCTCGCCAGGGCCGTCGTGACGCCCACGAAAAGCGTGATGGGCGCGAGCATCGGCAAGGTGATGAAGCGGAACTTCGGCCACGTCGTCGCGCCGTCGATCTCGGCCGCTTCGTAGAGGCTTTGCGAGATGTTGCCGAGCGCGGCGAGGTAAAGGGTCATGTTGAAGCCGATCGTCCACCACACCGTCCCGACGACGATCGGCACCCACGCGAGTCCTTGCGTGGCGAGCCACGGCACGGGCTCTCGACCGACGGCGGTCATGACCGCGTTGACGAGGCCGATCTGGTTGTCGAACATCCAGCGCCACAAGATCCCCATGACGGACACCGTGAGGATGCCCGGCAAGAAGAACACGGCGCGAAAAAAGGAACGCCCGAAAATCGGGCGGTGAACCAGCAGGGCCAACCCGAGCGAGGTCGCGACCAAGAGGGGCACGGAGACGATCGTGAAGAAAGTCGTGTTCAGCAGCGTCTGCCAAAAGAACTGCGACTGAGGCGTGCTGGAATCGAAGAGATTGCGGTAGTACTCGAAGCCGACGAACGTCTGCGTCTGCTGCAGCAAGTCGAAGCGGTGCATCGAAACGTACACCCCGTACACGACGGGATACACGACGAACACGAAGAACAAGATGGCGTGCGGCAGCAGGTACAGATACGGCTCGACGCGGTGGAAGCCGCCGCCGCCTCGACGTTTTCTGGCCGTGAACTCGGGATTTTGTGCCGTAAGGCTCACTAACCCACCTCCTTGTTGGAAGTCCTTGCGAAAGAAGCGCGCGAGCGCCCGTGGAAATTGGCGCTCGCTCGCTCTTCGAGGCTTAGTTACCGAGTTGCTTGCGAGCTTGCTCGATTTGCTTGTTGGCTTCCGTCACACCGTCGTTGAGCGCTTGCTGCACGCTCTTCTTGCCGAGGTAAGCGGCTTCCCAGGCTTGGTCGAACGGACCGAGGACTTGGCCCATCCAGGGGAAGCCCGAGGTGGCGTAGAGGGAGCCAACTCGGTCGAAGACGCCGGACACGCGAGAGTTGGCGAGCTTGGGGTTGCTCGCGACGGCCTTCTGCGTGGGCATCGAACCGGTGGACGTCCAAGTGAGGTTGGAAGCGGCGCCCGACAGGTAGCCGATGAACGCGAGGGCGGCGGCGCGCTTGTTCGCGTCGTAGCCTTGCGGTTGACGAGGCAGTGTCAGGTGACTGGAAGCACCCCACGCGGCGTCACGTGTGCTGCCGCCGATGCGCGGCATGAACGCCACGCCGAAGTTCATCTTCTGCTGCTCGAAGCGGTCGAGGTACCACTGGCCGCTCGGGAAGAAGCAGACCTTGCCTTGGCTGAACGCGGCGAGTTCGGCTTCCTCGGTGGAGTTCTTGCGGGCCACGCCTTCCTTCTGGACGAGGTCCACGAGGTACTGCACGGCCGACACGGCCTTGGCCGAGTTGAAATTGGCGTTGCCCTTGCTGTCGGTGAGCGAACCGCCGTTTTGCAGGATGGCGGCGTACGCGGCGCGCGAACCGACCCAGTTGTTGTACAAGGAGACGCCCCACGTATTGAGCTTCGTGGCGTCGAAGCCCGCCTGGCCCGGCTTCTTGCCCGCCGTGTCGCTCGTGCAGGCGCGCACGGCCGCAGTGAACTCGGCGCGCGTCGTGGGCACCTTCGTGATGCCGTTCTTCGCCATGAGGTCCTTGTTGTAGAACATCACGTAGGCCGTAGACGACACGGGCACGCCGTACGACTTGCCTTCGTAGTCGGCGGTCTTGAAGAGTGGGCCGTAGAAGGCGCTCTTGTTGATACCGCCGGCCTTGAGGTCGGCGGCGGTGAGCGGCGTCAGGGCGCCGCGCGCGATGAACTGCGTAACCTGGTCTTCGTTGATGACGACGACGTCCGGTGCGTTGCCGCGCGCGACGAGCGTCGGAAGTTGTTGCCACGTCGTGCCCCAAGGTTGGGCTTGCGCGCGCACCTCGATGTTGGCGTTCTTTTCGTTGAAGTCCTTGATGAGTTGTTCCATCACAGGACGGTCCGGCCCGGTGAAGCCGTGCAAGAAGGTGATCGTCACCTTCGGACCCTTGTACGTCGACTGGGCACTCGCGCTCGCCGCGAGTGCCGCCCCTACCAACAGCAGACCCAATTGAACTTTACGCATACTTCCTCCGAGGACAAGGTCCGCGCGTGAAGTTTCGGAACTTACGGTAGGCGCGCAAGCGCTCATCCCGATCCAGAGGACGCCGAACGGCGCCTTTCTCCTTCACATTCCCTTCAAGGAGTCGGCGAAACGGTGACTTCGCTTCGACCTCCGACTTGCGTAACTTGCCCTTGCCCAAAGGTTAATCTCTTGTGACAATTCCTGCAAGTGCGCAGACTGTTGCAAAGGCAAAGGAAGGACTCACGAACTTATGAAGACCTACACCAATCCCGTCTACCCCCTGTACTTCGCCGATCCGTTCGTTTTGCGCGTTGGAAACGACTATTACGCGTACGGCACGGGCGGTCGGCCCATCCTCGAAGGTCGCGCCTTCGAAGTTTTGCACTCCACGGACCTCGTCAGCTGGACTTCGTTGGGCGGCGCCCTGGAGCTTCTCGAAGACGAGAACGCCCGTGACTACTGGGCGCCCGAAGTCGCCGAAGCCGACGGTAAGTTCTACATGTACTACTCGGCTGGCATCGGCGACAAAGGCCACCAGCTGCGCGTCGCGGTCGCCGAACGTCCCGAGGGACCGTTTCGCGACGCGGGCGTCATTCTCGATCCGCACGACACCTTCACCATCGACGCGTCGCCCTTTCGCGACGACGACGGCACGTGGTACCTCTTCTACGCGCGCGACTTCCTCGACGGAGATCGCGTCGGAACGGCCCTCGCCGTGGACCGCCTCGAAGGCATGACGAAGCTCGCCGGAGAGCGCAAGACGGTGCTGCGCGCCACGGCCGATTGGCAGATCTTTAGGCACAACCGCGAAATGTACGGAGGCGTACACGACTGGTACACCCTCGAAGGCCCGTTCGTCGTGAAGCGCGGCGGAAAGTACTGGCTGTTCTACTCCGGCGGCGCCTGGGAAATGCCGAACTACGGCGTGAGCTTCGCGGTCGCCGACCATCCCATGGGTCCGTGGACGGAGGCGCAAGCGGACGGCCCGACCTTGCTGCGCTCCATTCCGGGCAAAGTCGTCGGGCCGGGCCACAACTCGCTCGTCGTCGGCCCCAACGGCGACGACTACATCGTCTACCACGCTTGGGACGCTCAGCAGACGGCGCGCCGCATGTGCATCGACCGCGTCGTGTGGACGCCCGACGGGCCGCGCACGAACGGTCCGACGACGGTCGCGCAACCCGCACCGGAACGTTAAGGACGGCCCTAGGATTTCTCGTTCTTCCCGATGAATCAAGGCCCACCATAGAAAATCGAACAAGGAGACTCGATGCCTTATTCCACCCACCCGAATCCTTTGCTGGAACGATCTCAGTGGCGCAGCCTGAACGGAACGTGGCGCTTCTCGTACGACGACGACGGAGCGTGCCGCTGGCCGAGCGAAGTCCACTTCGATCGTGAAATCGAAGTCCCCTACCCGCCCGAAAGCGTTCGCAGCGGCATCCACGACACGGGCTTCCACAAGACGGTGTGGTACGCCCGCACGGTGACCTTGGAACCCTTCGAACGCGCCGGAAGCCTGATGCTGCACTTCGAGGCGATCGATTACATCGCGTCGGTCTGGGTGAACGGGCAGTTGCTCGCCAGGCACGAAGGCGGACATGTCGGCTTCGTCGTGGACGTCACAGAACAGGCGCAGGAAAGCGACACGCTGGACATCGTCGTGCGCGCCGAGGACGATCCCTTCGACCTCGCCAAGCCCCGCGGAAAGCAGGACTGGCAACTCGAACCCCACTCCATCTGGTATCCGCGAACCACGGGCATCTGGCAGACGGTGTGGCTCGAAAGCGTGCCCGACACGCGCATCTCGCGCTTGCAGTGGGATTCGCGCATGGACCGCTGGGAGATCATCGTGGAGGCGGGCATCGAAGGCGAGCCGCGCTCCGACCTGTCGTTGCGCGTGCGCCTCTCCATGGAAGGACAGATCGTCACGGACGACCGCTACAGCATCGTCGGGAACGAGGTGTCACGGCGCATTTCGCTGCCCGACCCCGGCATCGACGACTTCCGCAACGAACTGCTGTGGAGTCCCAACCATCCCACCTTGATCGACGCGACCGTGGAATTGCTCGCCGGAAACGACGTCATCGACGTCGTGAAGAGCTACTGCGCGATTCGCTCGGTGGACGTGCAAGGCAACCGATTTCTGCTCAACGGGCGTCCGTACTACCTCAAGCTCGTCCTCGACCAAGGCTACTGGCCCGACTCGCTCATGACCGCCACGGACGAGGAGCTGCGGCGCGACGTGGAACTCATTCGTCAACTCGGCTTCAACGGCGCTCGCAAGCACCAGAAGATCGAGTCGAAGCGTTGGCTGTACTGGTGCGACGTCCTCGGTGTGCTCGTGTGGGAAGAGATGCCGAGCCCCTACCGCTTCACCACGAAGGCCGTCGAGCGCCTCACCGCGGAGTGGACGTGCATCATCGAGCGTGACCGCTCGCATCCGTGCATCGTCGCGTGGGTTCCGTTCAACGAATCGTGGGGCGTGCCGGACATCCCGACGAACGCGGCGCACCGCGATTACGTCCGGGCGTTGTACCACCTCACGAAGACCATCGACCCGACACGACCCGTGATCGGCAACGACGGCTGGGAGCACGTCGCGACCGACATGGTGACCGTGCACGACTACGCCGACGATCCCGCCGTGATCCTCAGGCGGTACGGAACGCTCGAGAGCACACGCGTGTCGCTCGAACAGCAACGCCCCGGCGACCGCGTCATCACCGTGCCGGGCTTCGAGATGGTCGACCAGCCGGTGCTTCTCACCGAGTTCGGCGGTATCGCCTTCTTTCCGGGCGGCGAGCTCGGCTGGGGCTACTCGCAGTCCGAGGACGAAAACGACTTCCTCGACGATTACACCGACCTTCTGGCCGCCGTGCACGGCTGCAACGGCCTTTCGGGATTCTGCTACACGCAGTTGACCGACACCTTCCAGGAAAAGAACGGCTTGCTGTACGAAGACCGCACGCCGAAGGCCGACATGCTCGCCGTGGCCAAAGCGACCCAAGGGCCGCGCACCGCGCGCGAAATGACGATCGATCCGGCGATGAATCCGTTCGGGTACTCGTTGCGCTGGAGAAAGCGCAGCGGTCAGACGCGGCAAGACGAAGTGGCGATGCCGGGCACGGACTGACTCTGCCGAGCCCACCTCGCCGAAGTGACGACGAAAGGCGGTGCCCATCTCGAATTCGGGATGGGCACCGCCTCCTTGGTTCGGGCTCGCCTCACCCCTCGAAGTTCACCACGCTTTCCTCTCGGCGCCATTCCTGACGCGTCGGGTACCCGAACCGCGTGCGCGTCCGGGCGCTCGGCGCGTCCCAATGGCGGCGCGTCTGCTCGTAGCGATGCCACGCTTCGTTCGGGTCGCGCAAGGGAATGTTCTTTCGTTGAAGGACGCGCCACGCGTGCTCGAAGGCGCCTCGTCGCGCGTCCTCCAATTCACCGGGCGGCAAGGAATTCGTCTCGAAGCGGCGCGCGAGGGTCGCGAAGTAACCGCGTACGATGCGTTCCGTTCCTCCCGTGATGATGCCTTCGGCGAGGGCAGGGTAGGCGAGCGGCGACACCATGGTGCGCAAGATCGTGACGACCTCGCCGAGGTCCGTCAAGGCGATCGGCAAGGCGCGCTCGTCAGGCTGGTGAAAGTAGTGCAGCAGCGGGAACTCGTCTTCGGACTGCACGACTTCGGACAGCGCCGTCGCCGTGCTGGACAGCCAACTGTTGAGCTCCGACGATCCGTCGGTCGTGAGGGCCGTCGCGACGAGGTCGGCGGGCGTCTGGGCGTCGTTGCGGCCCACGAAGCGGTGAATTTCGTACGCGAGGGCCGTCATGCGGTCCAAGGCTCCGTACACGGCGAGCAGGTACGTCACGGCGACCGTGATGAGCACGAAGCCGCTCGCGGCGGCGAAGACCATCACGAGGCGCGCGATCATGCCCGTCGGGGTGACGTCGCCGATGCCGAGCGTCGTGATGGAGTACGCGGAGATGTACAGGGCGTTGAACCACGCGGGAAACGCGACCGTGTCGTCGACTTGAAAGGTGCGCGCCCACGGCAGCAGCAGCAACGTGAACGCCACGAGCAGCGTGAAGGCCCACACGATGACCGTCAAGGGAATGAGAAGCGGGCCGAGGCGAGCGAGGCGGCGGCGCGCGTTCCTCGTGGCGTGACCGACGAGACGGTGCCACACGATCCAACTCCAATCGTACAAACGCCCCGCGATCGGACCGGCGGGGCCACGCGGAACGAAGACGGTCGTGTACACGTCCCAAAACAAGAGCAGCAGCAGCGCGAGGCCGAGGAGGGCGGCAGCGGTCATGCCTCATGGTGAGCGCCCGTTCGTGAAGGCCGTGAACAGCGAATCTTGAGAAGGCGCCCGCGCCCACAAGCGAGGTTTATGCTGTCGAACATGCACGACGATCCGCACTACCCTCGCCCGCAACTGCGCCGCCCCGAGTGGCGCGACTTGTCCGGCCCGTGGCGCTTCGCGTTCGATGACGAGAACTCGTGGCGCGCTCCGGGCGACGCGACCTTCGACCGGGAAATCCAAGTGCCCTTCCCGCCCGAAAGCGAGCTCAGCGGTCTGCGCGAGACGGGTTACCACGCGGTCGTGTGGTACGCGCGGCGCGTGGACTTGAGCGAGGCCGAGCGGCCCGTTCGAGGCGAGCGGCGCCTCGTGCTTCACTTCGGCGCCGTGGATTACCGAGCGAGCGTGTGGGTGGACGGGCACCTCGTCGCCACGCACGAAGGCGGGCACACGCCGTTCTCGGCCGACATCTCCGAGGCGGTAGGGCGCGCCGACGGCTTCGAGGTCGTCGTGCGCGCCGAGGACGATCCGCGCGACCTCGCCCAGCCGCGCGGCAAGCAGGACTGGCAGGAAGTGCCGCACGTCATCTGGTATCACCGCACGACGGGCATTTGGCAGACGGTGTGGCTGGAAGTCGTTCCGGACATGTTCGTGGAGCGACTGAAGTTTTTGCCCGACGTGGACCGCGGCGAGTTGCGCCTCACGGCGCGCTTCAACCGCGACGTCTCGGCGGACGCGTCGGTGCACGTCAAGGCGAGCTTGCGCGGCAACGTCCTCGCTCGGCAAGTCGTGTACGCCGACGGGCGCGAGGCGCACGCGGTCCTCGGGCTTCGTCACACGTCGGGCACGCCCGAGCGGCACGACTTGCTGTGGTCTCCGAAGCGCCCGAACCTCATCGACGTCGAGATCGAGTTGCGCGACGCCTCGGGCGCGGTGATCGACCGCGTCGAAAGCTACGCGGGCTTGAGAAGCGCCGAGGTGCGCGACGGGCAGTTTCTGCTCAACGGCTTTCCTTACTACCTGCGGCTCGTCCTCGCGCAGAACTACTGGCCGCAAAGCCACCTCGCCGCGCCTTCGCCCGGTCACTTGCAGCGTGAAGTGGAGCTCGTGAAGGAGCTCGGCTTCAACGGCGTGCGCATCCACCAGAAGATCGAGGACCCACGCTTCTTGTATTGGTGCGACCGCGTCGGACTCGTGGTGTGGGGTGAGATCGCCAACGCGTACGTGTTCGACGAGGACGCGCAACTTCGCCTCACGAGCGAGTGGCTGGAGGCGGTGCGGCGCGACTTCAATCACCCGTGCGTCGTCGCGTGGGTGCCGCTCAACGAGTCCTGGGGCGTGCCGAACCTCGAGCGGGACGCGCTGCAGCGGCATTTCGTGAAGGGCCTGTACCACCTCACGAAGTCCTTGGATCCCACTCGGCCCGTGATCGGCAACGACGGCTGGCAGCACGTCGCGGGCGACATCCTCGGCATTCACGACTACGCCTTCACGGGCGACGTGCTGAGGGAACGCTACGGCTCGCACGAGCAGCTCGCGCACACCTTCGAGCGCGTTCAACCGCACTTCCGCCGCATCCTCACCGACGGCCACACCCGCCGAGGCGAGGCCGTCATGCTCACGGAATTCGGCGGCCTCAGCTTGCGGCCCGCCGAAAGCGAACGCTGGTGGGGATACGGAACGGTCGGCAGCCCCGACGAACTGCTGGAGAAGTACCGCGAACTCGTCGCGGCCGTGCTGGAGTCGAACGTCTTGATGGGATTTTGCTACACGCAGCTCACGGACACGGAGCAGGAAACGAACGGCTTGTTGCGCGCCGACCGCACGCCGAAGGTGGACCCCGCGAAGCTTCGCGCCGTCAACGTGGGCTTCGCGCACTCGGTGCCGGGCGACGTCATCAACGAGATCCACACGGACGCGCAACGAAGAGACGCGGACCTTCGCAAGAACACCGAGTAAGCGAGAACGCGAAAACTTCAGTCGCTTCCCGCTTCCCCCTCGTCGGCGCGAGGGGGATTCCACTCGTCGGCCTCCGGCGAGACGAGTTTCGGCGTGAGGCCGCGCCGATACGCGGCGTTCGCGATGACGTACCCGCTTACGGGCGACGTCATGAACGAGAACACGAGAATCGCGAGGAGGCGTACGGCGACCTCCACGGACGCGAACTCGAACATCGCTCCCACGAAGATGCCCGCCGATCCGAGCGTCACGAGCTTGCTGCTGGCGTGCAACCGGGTGTAGAGGTCCGGAAAGCGCATGACGCCGATGGCGGCCGTGAGGACGAAAAACGCTCCGATCAAAATCGGCAAGTCGCGCTGAGCGAGAAACTCGGTCATGAGAGCCTCACTTCATCACTCGGCCGAGGAGCATGTAGCGCGCGAGGGCGACGGTGCTCAGGAAGCCGAGCAGGGCGAGGACGAGGGCCGCGTCGAGGAAGTCGTGGTAGCCGAAGCGCAAGGCGAGCAGAACGAACAGCAAGGTCATGTTGACGCTCAGAAAGTCGAAGGCCATAATGCGGTCGCCCCACGTGGGGCCGATCAGGACGCGGAAGGTCACGAGAATGGTGGCAAGACCGACGACGACGAGGGCGAGATCGATGAACACGGTTCACCTCATGAACTTGAGCAGGCGATCCTCGACGGCCGAGATGGACGCTCGGGCGGCGTCGAGGGTGGGCAAGCCGATGGCGTGGGCGTAGAGGGTACGTCGGTCGTCGGACACGCCCATCGCGACCGTGCCGGGCAGCAAGGTGATGGTGGCGGCGAGCGTGGCGATGGCGGCGTCGCTTTCCACGCGAAGCGGCACGGCGACGATGACGGGCGTCAAGGCGATCTCGGGCTTGAGGGCGAACGAGGCGACTTGAACGTTCGCGACGACGAGTTCCTTGACGAAGTACCCGAGGAATCCGAGCACGGAGAGGACGCGGGGAATGTACGTGTCGGTCGGGAGGACGCGCCGAAAGACGACGAGGGCGGCGAAGCCGAGGACGAAGCCGACGGCGAGGTTGGGAAGGTCGACGCTTCCGAGAAACAGCGCCCACGCGACGCTCAGCAGGACGTGGATGGCGAAGCTTCTCACGGCAGCACCTCGCGGGCGTACTCGCCGGGATTCGCGAGTTCGGCGGCGATCCGGTCGGCGGACGCGTAAAGTGGGCCGGACACGACGATCAGGGACGCCGTGACGGCTCCCGCGACGAGGGTCGTCGCGGTGAGGAAGCGGCCCGCGGGCGCGGCGCGCCGGGACTCGCCCCAAAAGGCCGAGCGCCACACGCTCGCGAGGGTGACGAGCGTGAGAAAGCTTCCGAGGAGGATCGCGCCGATGCCGAGGAAGGCGAGGGAGGTGCCGACCTCGGCGGCGGCGCGAACGAGGCCAAGCTTGGCCACGAAGCCGCTCGTGGGCGGCAAGCCGACGAGGGCGAGCAGACCGACGAAGTACGCGGCGGCGAGCAGCGGAGAGCGGCTCAGCAAGCCGCCCGTGACGACGCTCTCGGTGCCCGTGAAGCGCTCGGCGAGCGCGGCGACGGCGAACAGGCCGAAGGTGACGAGCATGCTCTGCGCGAGGTAGAAGACGGTGGCGGTCAAGGCGTCCGGGGAGTTCAATCCGAGGCCGACGCCGAGGTAACCGACGGACGAAACGACCGTGAAGGACAAGATGGACCGCCACGTGCGTTGCGACAAGGCGCCGAGGGCGCCCACGAGGACGGTGGCGCTTCCAAGGACGAGCACGATCGTGTGCGTCACGTGCGGCTCGGTCGGGAAGACGGTCGTGAGCAGGCGAATCAAAGCGTACGCGCCGACTTTCGTGAGAACGGCGGCGAAGTACGCGCTGACGGCGGGAGGCGGCTCGGGGTAGGCGCCGGGAAGCCAGAAGGACAGGGGAAACAACGCGGTCTTCGAGGCGAAGACGAACATCAGCAGCAAGGTGAGGGCGGTGACGCTGGCGTTGGGGCCGAGCGGCGCGCTTCGAAGCGCGAGGTCGGCGAAGTTGAGGGTGCCGAGCAGGCCGTACGCGAATCCGGCGGCGACGACGAACACGGCGGACACGAGCAGGTTGAAGACGACGTACCGAAAGCCTTCGCGCAGTTGCCCGACGTCGTTGCCGAGGACCATCAAGGCGTAGGACGCGACGAGCATCACCTCGAAGGCCACGAAGAGGTTGAACAGGTCGCCCGTGAGAAAGGATTGGTTGACCCCGGCGAACAGCAGGTGAAGCAGGGCGTGATGTCCGAACCGTTCGCGCCGTTCGTCGGTCGTGCCGCGCGACAAGAGGACGGTCAGGAGCGCCACGAGGGACGCGGCGGTCACGCTGATCGCCGAGAGGCCGTCGGCGACCACCGCGATGCCG
The DNA here is from genome assembly GCF_003217515.1 of Deinococcus yavapaiensis KR-236. Lineage (NCBI taxonomy): Bacteria > Thermotogati > Deinococcota > Deinococci > Deinococcales > Deinococcaceae > Deinococcus > Deinococcus yavapaiensis. Next base: position 351,044 of record NZ_QJSX01000001.1, read on the forward strand.
AAGGGCGCGGCCCAGCCGCCGAGATTGGACGACGGGGCCTCGCCGTTGAGGGTGGCGGACAACAGGGCCGCGCTCGCGGCGACCGTGAGCGCCGCCGACAGCAACGACACGGCGAAGCGCGCGTCGCGCCCGCGCAGGACGAGCAGCAGCACCGCCGACGTCAGCGGAATCAGGATGGGCAGCAGCACCGCGTTCACGAGCGACCGCCGCTTGGCGCGAGGATCGGCGCGTCCGCGTCGACGTCCGCGGGAAGTTCGGGGTTGGTGGGGTGCTCGGGATCGGCGACTTGGCCTTCGTCGACGGCGTCTCGCTGCAGTTCGTCCTCGAAGGCGGCGACGTCGTCCTTGCCCGTCGCGTGGTGCGTGCGAACGGCGAGGGTGAGCAGCAAGGCGGTCGTGCCGAAGCCGATCACGATGGCCGTCAAGATGAGGGCTTGCGGCAGGGGGTCGACGTACGGTCCCTCGACGCTCAGGAGGGGAGGCGCGTCGAGGCGCAGTCCGCCCGTGGCGAGGATGGCGAGGTTCACTCCATACGACACGAACGCCAAGCCGAGGACGACGCGCAAGATGGCGCGTGACAGCAGCAGGTACACGCCCGTCCCGACGAGGAAGGCGGTGAGGCCCGCGTACAGCACTTCCATCACTTCACCTCCTCGCTCGGCAGTTCGGTCAACGCTCGGATGACGCCCATCGTCGCGCCGATCACGACGAGGAACACGCCGACGTCGAACACGAACGCCGTCGCCCACGCGAACTTGCCGGTGAGGGCCGTCTCGACGCTGCCGTGATCGGACGTCAAGAACGGCAGGCCGAGCGCGAAGGGCACGAAGCCGGTCAGGAGCGCGAGGCCGATGCCCCACGGCAGCAACACGCGCAAATTGGCGCGCGTGGCGGCTTCACCGAACGCGATGCGGTACAGCACGAGGGCCGCGCTGACGATGAGGCCCGCGATGAAGCCGCCGCCGGGCGAGTAGTGACCGCGCCACAGCATGTGGAACGCGAAGAGCAGCACGACGAAGAACACGGCGCGCGCGACGGTCGACAAGATGGGATCGGGGTGTTTCACGCGCGGCTCCGCATTTTCACGAGGGCGTACACGGCGACGGCGACGATCGCGAGGACGGTGATCTCGCCGAGGGTGTCGAAGGCGCGGAAGTCCACCAGGATCACGTTCACGACGTTCTTGCCGCCCGCCTCGTCGTAGGCGTTCTCGAGATAGTACGGACTGATGCGTTCTCGCAGCGGGGACTGGACGAGCAGCACGAACGCGAAGACGATGGCGGCGACGCTTCCGGCCAGCAGCACGTCCCACAGCGGTCGGAGGCCGACGCGCGGCAACCGCGCGAGGGGCGGCAGGAAGCGAATCACCAGCAGGAACAAGATGACCGTCACCGCTTCGACGAGCAGTTGCGTGAGGGCGAGGTCGGGCGCGCGCAGCAGCAAAAACGCGGCGGCGACGCCGAAGCCCGTGAGGCCGGTGAAGACGATGGCGTTGATCGCGTCCTTGGCGAGCAGCACCCCCACGCCGCCCGCGACGAGCAGCACGGCGATCGGCACGAACGCGATCGGCACGGAACCGAGATTCGGCGGCAAGGTGAGGTGGGCGCGAATCAGGCCGTACCCGGCGAGCACGGCGAACGCCGTGAGGATCGCGCGCAACTGGTCGGGCAGACGCTGCCCTTGCGTGGCGGTCGTGAAGCTCGTCGCGAAGCGCCCGAGCAGGCGAAAGAAGCCGTAGTACGCGCGGTTCGCGTCCCCGACGCTCTCCAGCTTCTCTTGAGCGGCGTCCACGGGACGCCGCAAGCGGTAGAGCAAGGCTCCGAGCCCCCACGTCAGCGCGGACAGGCCCAGCGCGGGATTGAAGCCATGCCAAAGCGCGAGGTGCTCCTCGACGTCGGTGAAGTTCAAGGTGGAAGCGGCGACGCGCGACAGCGCCTCGGCGGTGCTCGGCAGCACGCCGAACGACACGGCGAGCGCGGCGAGGGGCAGCGTCGGGGCGAGCAGGCCGAGCGGCGCTTCGTGAAGCTTCCGGGGCGCCTTCGTCGGTCCGACGAACACCGACAAGAACTTCAGGCTGTACGCGAAGGTGAACACGCTGCCGAGCACCGCGACGCCTGCCAGCCATCCGCTCGTCTGCAAAGCGCGCTCGAAGAAGAGTTCTTTCGACACGAAGCCGCCGAGGGGCGGGACGCCCGCCATGGAGAGCGCCGCGACGAACGCGACGCTCGCCGTGACCGGCAAGGCGCGCGCGAGGCCCGAGAGGTCTTGCAGTCGCCGCGTGCCCGTCTCGTGATCGACGATTCCGACGACGTAGAACAAAGCCGCCTTGAAGACGGCGTGGTTCAGGAGGTGCGCGACCGCCACGAAGCGAGCCTCGGGCGTGTTGAGGCCGAACAGCGCCATGATGAGGCCAAGTTGCGACACGGTGGAGTAGGCGAGCAACGCCTTGAGGTCCGTTTGGCGCAGCGCGAGGTAAGCGCCCCAGAAGAGCGTCAGGAGGCCGAAGCCGACGACGAGTCCGGTCCACAACGCTCCGGCGAACAGGAAGCCGAGCTTCGCGACGAGGAAGATGCCCGCCTTCACCATCGTCGCCGAGTGCAAAAAGGCCGAGACGGGCGTCGGCGCTTCCATGGCGGTGGGAAGCCACAAGTGAAAGGGCACTTGAGCGGACTTCGTGAACGCGGCGAGCAGGACGAGGACGAGCGCCGGGACGAACAGCGGGCTGGACCGCAGCGCGTCCACGTCGATTTGCGAGAGGACCGCGCTGCCCCCGGCGATGGCGATCAGGACCGCCGCGACGAGCAGGCACAAACCGCCCGCGCCCGTCACGATCAAGGCTTTCACGGCGCCGTCACGTGACGCCGGGCGGTCGTTCCAAAAGCCGATCAACAAGAAGCTCGTGACGGACGTGAGTTCCCAGAAGGCGAACGTCGCGAACAAGTTCTCGGACAAGACGAGGCCCAGCATGGATCCCGCGAAGAGAAGCAGATACGCGTGGAAGCGCCCCAAGTTCTCGCGCGCCGACAGGTACGACGCCGCGTACAGCGTCGTCAGCACGCCGATCACGCCGATGAGGACGGCGAACAGACGCGAGAAGCCGTCGAGGCGAAAGGCGAGGTCGAGGCTCAGCGTCGGCACCCAGGTGAGCGTTTCGCGCCGCTCGTCGCCTGCGGCGAGCAGCAAGGCGGGCAGCAACGCGAGAATCGGAACGAGGGCCGTCCACGTTCGGACGCGAAGGCCCAGCAGCGCCGCGATCAGCGCTCCGAGGAAGGGCGTTCCTACGGCGAGCAGCATCTCGTCCTCGCGTGGATGTTCGTCTTCAAGTCCTCTCCCCTTTCCGAAGCGCCGTTTCAATAAGGCGAGCGGAGCCCGCGTTGCAGACTCCACCAAGTCGACGTATGGCCGCCGGAACCGCCCGTGGGCAAGTATGGTGGTTCTACCATACGGGCGGAGTCGGCGAGCAGAGTATGATTCCTGCCATGATTCAAATCGAGTCGGCGACTTTGCGCCTGTTGGAATTGCCGTTGAAGTTCCGCTTCGAGACGAGCTTCGGCGTGCAGACGAAACGCACGATCCTGCTGCTCACCTTGCACGCCGACGGCGTGGAGGGACACGGCGAGGGCGTCATGGAGACCTTGCCGATCTACCGTGAGGAAACCGTGGCGAGCGCGGAGTACCTGCTGCGCGACGTGTTCTTGCCGCGCGTCCTCGGCAAGACGTTGACCTCGCCGCACGACATCGAAGGGCTGCTCGCGCCGTTTCGAGGCAACCGCATGGCGAAGGCGGCCTTGGAGATGGCGACGTGGGACGTGTACGCGCGGTCACTCGGGGTGCCTCTCAAGGATTTGCTGGGCGGCACGCGGTCGAGCGTGCCCGTCGGCGTGTCCCTCGGCATTCAGAAGGACGAGGAGGCGACCGTGGACCTCGTGCGGCGTCACGTCGAGCAAGGGTACAAGCGCATCAAGCTCAAGATCAAACCCGGCTGGGACGTCGTGCCCGTGCGCGCGGTGCGCGAGGCCTTCCCGAACCTCACGATGACCGTCGACGCGAACTCGGCGTACAAGCTGTCGGACACGCGGGTGTTCGCGGCGCTCGACGAGGTGGGCCTCGACTACATCGAACAGCCCCTCGCGTACGACGACTTGCACGATCACGCGAAGCTTCAGGCGATGATCGCGACGCCGCTGTGCCTCGACGAGAGCATCCTGACCGCGCACGACGCGCGCAAGGCGCTCGAGACGGGAGCGGGACGCGTGATCAACGTCAAGCCCGCTCGCTGCGGCGGTCACGCGGAAAGCGTGAAGATCCACGCGGTCGCTTCGAGTCACGGAGTGCCGCTTTGGATGGGCGGGATGTTGGAGGCGGGCGTCGGGCGGGCGCACAACATCCACTTGGCGAGCCTGCCGGGCTTCTCGAAGCCGGGCGACGTGTCGAGCGCGAGCCGTTATTGGGAGGAAGACATCGTGAACGAGGCGCTCGAAGCTCAGGGCGGCGAGATGCCCGTCCCGAGCGGCGCGGGCATCGGCGTGACGTTGAACGAGGACGTGTTGTCGCGCGTCACGGTGCGCCACGAGGAGGTGCGCGCGCCGTGATCGTCCGCGAGGTGCGAGGGCCGGACGAGGCGGTCCTCGTGGAGGAACTCCAGATCGTCACGTGGGGCCGCAACGAGCGCGAAGTCGTTCCGAGGGGCATGCTGATCGCCACGCAGATGCAAGGCGGTCTGCTGGCGGGCGCGTTCGAGGAAGGCGAGATGATCGGTTTCGTTCTCGGCTTTCCGACGTCACGGTCGACGGTGCAGCACTCGCACATGCTCGCCGTGACGCCCGCGGCGCGAGGGCGCGGCGTCGCCCTCGCGCTCAAGCGCTACCAGCGCGAGTGGTGCTTGGAGCGCGGCATCGACATCGTCGAGTGGACGTTCGATCCGTTGCGCGTCGTGAACGCCCACTTCAATTTGCACCGCCTCGGCGCGACCGTGCGTCGTTACCTGCCGCACTTGTACGGCGAGATGAGCGGCATCAACGCGGGCGTCGATTCGGATCGCGTGCTCGCCTCGTGGAATCTCGTGTCGGAGCACGTCGAGCGCGCCGTACGAGGAGAGCGGCCGCGACCCGGCGGGCTCGGCGTGGTGATCAACGAGGACGCGCCGCACGGCTTCGACCGCGCGACGCTCGGGCCGCGCTTGCTCGTGCGCATTCCCGAGGATTTCGGCGAGATCGTGCGCGAGGACCGCGAGGCGGCCCGAGCGTGGCGGCGGCACGGACGAGACGTCTTGTCGCACCTGTTCGAGGAAGGCTACGCGATCACGGACTTCTCGCGCGAAGCGAACGCGCACGTCCTCACTCGCGTGTGAGTTCCTTGCGGTACACGACGAGGCGCTCGACTTCCTGAAAGCCGAGCGCTTCGTGCGCTTGCTGACTCTCGGTGTTTTCCAGCAGGACGTCGGAGGCGACCTCTCGGAAGCCGTGTTCGCGAGCCCACGACTCGAATGCCGACACGAGCGCTCGACCATATCCTCTCCTTCGTGCGTCGGGACGCACGTACCAGCCTTCGAGGTACGGAACGGGGCTGGACTCGCATCCTTCGGCGTACGGCCGCAAGCTGAACTCGGCGAAGCCCACGAGGCGCTCGTCCTCCTCGGCGACGAACGCTCGACCGTCGTCGAGAAGGCGGCGGATGTCGTCGAGAAACTCCGCTTCCTCGCCGTGGGGCCACAACGCCAACCTCAAGCGCAGCCAGCCTTCCACGTCCTCGTTGGTCGCCGCGCGGACGAGCAGGCCGGTCATGCGACGGGTTCGACGGCGTTGACCGAACTGCCCGAGGGATCGCGGAAGACGAGGTCGCGGCCCCACGGCAGGGAGCGAACCTCGTCGAACTCGAGGTCGGCGTGGACACTTTTGAGGCGCGCGAGCAGGGCGTCCGCGTCTGGGGTCCGCAACACGAGGGTGGGTTGCACCGCGAGGCTCGCGAGGGTGGCGTCGCGTTGCTCGGCGTTCGTCATCCAGTCGCGCGGATTCATCAGCACGAGTTCGGGGCCGGTGCCGTCGGGCGTACCGACGGTGAGCCACCGCATGCCGGGCGCCACTACGTTGTCGGCGCGCACGTGCAGGCCGAGGACGTCGCGGTAAAACGAGAGGGCTTGGTCGAGATCGGGAACGTACCGCGTGAAGTGGGTGATACCGTCGATCATAGAACCCCTTCCTCCGACGAATGCCTTATCGGATTACGTATATATCATAACGAATCGTGATTTTCTAAGCCATAGGCCGAACGGCGTATGGCTCGGAAGGTCAACGGCCCGGCAGCTTCAAACGGCGCTCCAGAAGGTCCGTGAAGAACGTCAGCACCGTCGTCAACAGCAAGTACACCGCCGCCACGGTCGTCAGGACCGGAACGGGCAAGAACGTCTCGGACGACACGCGACTGCCCGCCAGCGTCAATTCCAGCAACGCGATGCTCGACGCGAGCGACGAGTCCTTGAGAAGCGCCACGACGTTGTTCACGAGCGGAGGCACCACGATTCGCAAAGCTTGCGGCAACACCACGGTCGTCATCGTCGCGCCGCCCGACAAGCCCAGCGAGCGGGCCGCCTCCGTCTGCCCTCTCGGCACGGCCAAGATGCCCGCGCGGATGACCTCGGCGTTGTACGCCCCGACGTTGAGCGACAACGCGATCACCGCCGACCAGAACTCGTTGAGTTGCGCTCCCACGCCGACTTGCTGCAACAAGATCGGCAAGGCGTTGTACACGAACAGGATCTGCACGAGCAGCGGCGTGCCCCGAATGATCCAAACGAAAAAGCTCGCCGGACCCCGCAAAAACCACGTGCCCGACGTCCGCGCCAACCCCACCAGCATGCCCACGATCAAGCCGATGACGCCCGACACCAACGTCAGGAGCAGCGTGATGCGCGCGCCCTCCACGAACAAGTTCGCGCGCGACCCGATCGGCTCGGGCGCGCGGCTCAACACCAAGCTCACCAACCAGAACAGCAGGTAGAACGTGACGACGCCCACCGCCACCCAAAAAAGGGCGACGAGCGGCGCCGGAAACCGCCGAGGCGAGGCGGCCGTCATGAGAAGCTCCGATGAACGTGCATTTGTGACACTGTAACGGAAAAAGAAGGAAGGGGCACGCCCCCTTCCTTCGAAATTCGAGGCCCGTTCGCCGGAAATTACGACAGCCGCGACCTCAAGTAGGTGGAAAGTTCGGCGATCGAGACGCGCTCTTGACGCATCGTGTCGCGGTCGCGCACCGTCACCGTGTCGTGCAGGCTCGTGTCCTCGCCTTGCCCGATGGTGTCGAAGTCGATCGTGACGCAAAACGGCGTGCCGACTTCATCGTGACGACGGTACGCCTTGCCGACGTTGCCCGAATCCTCGAAGAGGATGCGCCCGAGGCCGAGAGCCTGCAACTGGGCTTTCACCGACTTGGCTTTCTCGACGATCTCCGGGCGGTTGCGGGCGAGCGGAATGACGGCGGCCTTGAGAGGCGCGAGGTGCGGCCTCAACTTGAGGACGATGCGCTCCGAGCCGTTCTCGAGGACCTCCTTCGTGTACGCCTCGCTCAGCACGGCGAGCATCGCGCGGTCCACGCCCGCCGACGGCTCGATCACGAACGGCACGATCGGCTTGTTCGTCTCGGGATGCGGAATCACGAGCTTGGCGACCGAATCGTCGTTGGGCTCCACGCGCGCTTGGATGCCGAGGTCGCCTTGCGCTTTCGTGTGGCTGCCGAGGTCGAAGTCCGTGCGGTTGGCGATGCCCTCGATCTCCTCGAAGCCGAGCGTCGGGTAGTCGTACATGAGATCGTACGTGCGCTTGGAGTAGTGCGCGAGGTCTTCTTTGGGCACGTCGAGAATCTGAATCTTCTCGCGCGGCACGCCCTGCGCCTCCCACCACGCGAGGCGCGCGCGCAACCACTGCTCGTGCCACTCCTCGTCCGTTCCCGGCGCGCAGAAGAACTCGATTTCCATCTGCTCCAACTCGCGCACGCGAAAGATGAAGTTGCGCGGCGTGATCTCGTTGCGAAACGCCTTGCCGATCTGCGCGATTCCGAAGGGCAAGCGGCGGCTCGTGGAGTCCACGACGTTCTTGAAGTTCGTGAAGATCCCCTGCGCCGTCTCGGGCCGCAAGTAACCGTACGAGTCCTCGTCGGCGACGGGGCCGATCGTCGTCTTGAACATCATGTTGAACGGGCGAGGCTCCGTCCAATCGCCGACCTCGCCGGAAAACGGATCGCGGACGCCCGCCTCCTTGAGGGCCGTCTCCGCCCGCGCGGTGTCCTTCATCATGGCGCTCACGACGGCGGGCAAGTTCTCCTGGCTCTCTCCCATCGCCTCGGCGACCTTGGCAATCACGTCGGCCTTTTGGTCCTTCACGAGGTGGTCGAGGCGGTAGCGCTTCTTCGTCTTTCGGTTGTCCACCATCGGGTCGGAGAAGGTCGCTTCGTGGCCGGAGTGCCGCAGCACGAGGCGGTGCATGATGATGGAGGCGTCGAGGCCTTCCATGTCGTCGCGCTCGTACACGTTCGTACGCCACCACGCCGCCTTGATGTTGTTCTTGAGCTCCACGCCGAGCGGACCGTAATCCCAAAATCCCTGCAAGCCGCCGTAAATCTCGCTGCCTTGAAAGATGAAGCCGCGCCGCTTGCACAAACTCACGAGTTCTTCCATCGAAGTTGCCGCCATGTTCCTTCTCCTTTCCGCGCTGCCGGCACAACGACAAAAGACGTCCCCGGGCGAGCGCTCGCCCGGGGACGAATTCATACGAATCCGCGGTTCCACCCCGGTTCCCTTGTCAGGGCACCTCGAATGATTGCTGCTCCCCGCCGCCCTTCCCGAAGTGCCACCTGCTCGGCTTGCACCGTCCCGAGCTCGCTGAAGGTACGTTCTTCGGTACTCCTGCGGATCAACGCTGCAGGCAGCATAGCAGGAACGCCGATCAGTTCAAGTCTTTCACGCCGTCCTTGCCTTGCTCTTTTTGCTCGGCGCGTTGCTTGAGCTCCTTGGCGAACTCGCCGAGCGCCTCGATGGTCGGCTTCTCGACGGTCGGCAAGACCTTTTGCGCGACGTGCTTCTGCTCGACTTTCGTGAAGGTGCGGCCTTCGAGCTTCGCTTGGAAGTAGCGTTCGGCGAGCTTGCCGAGCGCGAAGGTCCAGCCGTACACCAAAGGCGCCGTGACGACGCCCCCGATGATCGGAGCGACCGTCTTGATGATGCCGCGCATCACTTGCCGCGCCGCGAAACCGTACGCGAACACCGCGCCGAGCTCCGTCACGACTTCACGGGCACGTTCGGGCGTCATGTCGAATCCGTAAATCTTGCCGACGTGCAACACCATCTTCGCCTGCACCGGCGTGATCAGCAGCATGTCGGCGAAGGGAATCGGCTCCACGGCGATCGCGCCCGACAGGAGCGCCGCCGACTTGACGACGTCCTCGACGTTCTCCTCGCGGCTCTTGTTCGGGTCGACATCGAAGTTGAAGTTGTCGAGGACCTGCGAAATCAAAGGCAGCATACGTTCATGGTATACGCGACGCGCGAACCGAAGTTCCCGCCCCCGTCGCCATTGGACGCTTCGGTGAACGCTGTATTGCCGATTCTTAAACGCTTCGACAACGCTTTGTTCAAGCTTTCACGCCGTTCACCTTGGAGGGGCGAAAACAATGGTCGGTGACCGGAGGTCCACATGAGCGAGCAACGCGGCAAGACCGAGCACAACACGAACGTCGAAGACATCGGCGGCCCCAACGATCCACGCCTGTCGAGCGGCGAGACGCCCACGACCCTCACGACCCGTCAAGGCCACCCCGTCTACGACAACCAGAATTCCCGCACGATCGGCTCGCGCGGCCCGACGACCCTGGAAAACTACCACCTTCTCGAAAAGATCACCCACTTCGACCGCGAACGCATTCCCGAGCGGGTCGTGCACGCGCGCGGCGCGGGCGCCCACGGATACTTCGAGGCGACCGGCAAGGTCGGCGACGAGCCGATCTCCAAGTACACGCGCGCCAAGCTTTTTCAAGAAGCGGGCAAGCGCACCCCGATCTTCCTGCGCTTCTCCACCGTCATCCACGGCGGACACTCGCCGGAAACGCTGCGCGATCCGCGCGGCTTCGCGATCAAGTTCTACACCGAGGATGGCAACTGGGACCTCGTCGGCAACAACCTCAAGGTCTTCTTCATTCGTGACGCCGTGAAGTTCCCCGACATGGTGCACGCCTTCAAGCCCGACCCCATCACCAACGTCCAAAGCTCCGAGCGCTTCTTCGACTTCGTGTCGAACACGCCCGAAGCGACGCACATGGTGACGTTCCTGTTCTCGCCGTGGGGCATTCCAGCTTCGTACCGTCACATGCAAGGCTCGGGCGTCAACACGTACAAGTGGGTCGACAAGGACGGCAAGGGCGTCCTCGTGAAGTACCACTTCGAGCCCAAGCAAGGCATCAAGAACCTCACGCAGGAGGAAGCCGACGCCATTCAAGCGAAGAACTTCAATCACGCCACGCAAGACTTGTACGAAGCGATCGAGCGCGGCGAGTTTCCGGAGTGGGACATGTACGTGCAGATCATGGAGGACGGCGAGCACCCCGAGCTCGACTTCGATCCCCTCGATCCCACGAAGCTGTGGCCGGAAGACCAATTTCCGTTCCTGCACATCGGGCGCATCGTCCTCGACCGCAACCCCGCCGATTACCACGCGGAAGTCGAGCAAGTCGCGTTCGGCACGGGCGTCCTCGTGGACGGCCTCGACTTCAGCGACGACAAACTGCTGCAAGGCCGCACCTTCTCGTACAGCGACACGCAACGGTACCGCGTCGGCGCGAACTACCTGCAGTTGCCCATCAACGCCCCCAAAAAGCACGTCGCGACGAATCAGCGCGGCGGCCAGATGGCGTACAGCGTGGACCTCGCGCCCGGCCAGAATCCGCACGTGAACTACGAACCGTCGAGCCTCGGCGGTCTGACGGAGTCGCCGAGGCAGGGACCCGAGCACACGCCGTACGTCGAGGGCTTCCTCGTGCGGCAAAAGCTCGAGAAGACGAACGACTTCGGGCAAGCCGGACAGCGCTGGCGAGCATTCAGCGACTTCGAGCGTGACGAACTCGTCCGCAACCTCGTCGCGAACCTCAAGGAGTGCAACGAAGTCATCCAAGAGCGCATGATCCACCACTTCACCCTCGCCGACGAGGAGTACGGGCGACGTGTCGCCGAGGGCCTGGCGAAGGACGTGACGAGCATCAAGGAGAAGTTCGAGGCGGGCGTTCGCCTGGCCGAGCAAGAAGGGCACGAGGCGCAACCGTACTGACAGCGCGTCGCCGCGAGAGGTTACCCTGATCTCGTGGCGCGCGTGTTGTTGACGGGCGGGCGGGCTCCGGCGACGCTGGAGCTCGCCCGGATGTTTCAGCGAGCGGGATGGGAAGTGGGCGTCGCCGAGAGTTGGCGCTCGACGGTCACGAGCTTGTCGAACGCCGCCTCGGCGCGCTTTCTCGTGCCGCCTCCACGCTTCGCGTTCGAGGACTTCGCGGACCGACTGAGCGAGATCGCTCGGACCTTCGTACCCGACGTCCTGATTCCGACGTGCGAGGAAGTCTTCTGGGTGGCGCGCGCGAAAGAGCGATTGGAGCCGTTCACGCGCGTCTTCTGCCCGAAGCTGGACGTGCTGCGCGAACTCCACGACAAGGGCGCGTTCGCCGTGCGGGCCGCCAACGTGGGCTTGCGCATTCCCGAGACGCGCGTCCTGACGAGCGAAGCCGACCTCGACGCCGTGCGCGGTGAAGCCGACCGCCTGGTGTTCAAGCCCTCCTTCTCGCGGTTCGGAACGAGCACGTCGATTCGACCGTCGCGAAACGAGTTACGCCACGTCCGGCCGTCCGAACGCGAGCCGTGGGTGGCGCAAGCGTTCGTGAACGGCCGGGAAGTGTGCGCGTACGGCGTGGCCGTACACGGTCGCCTGCGAGCACTCGCCGTGTACGAGTCTCGCTTTCGGGCAGGGCGGGCGTCGATCGTGTTCGAAGCGGAGCGAAACGACGCCGTGCGCCGTTGGGTGGAGACGTTCGCAAGCCTCACGAACGCGCACGGACAGCTCGCCTTCGACTTCATGGAAGACGCGCGCGGAGAAGTCTGGGCGTTGGAGTGCAACCCGAGGCTCACGAGCGGCGCGCACCTTCTGAGGAACGTCGAAGGCTTCGTGGACGTGTTCCTCGAAGCGGACGGGCCGTTGCTGGAACCGCGACTCGGCACGCGGGCGGCCCTCAAGGCGGCGATGCTCGGCGGGGCGCTGTGGAGGCCCGGAGGATTCTCGGCGCTGGTCCACGCCCGTGACGTCCTGTTCGACCTCCACGATCCGCTTCCGGCGCTCGCGCAGCCGCTTCTGACGGCGCAAATCGCTGTGCGCGCCCTTCGCTTTCGCACGAGCCTGCTCGCAGCGACGACGCACGACATCCAGTGGGACGGCGAAGCGTGAAGCGGGCGTGCCGAATGGCAAGCTCGTGGGGCGGTCAGACGTCGCCGCAGAAGGTGATGGGGCGGTCAGCGTCCCACGCGAAGGTCGACCCGTGGCCTCCACGCTGGACGCCGGTCGAGCCTGTCGAATACCTGCTGGGCCGCCCGCAGTTCTCGCGTGGCAGCTCACCGCGCGAGCTTCATCTGCATCCCGTCGAGGTAGAACCAGCGTGGATTCGGACCCGGATCGCCCTTCAAAGCGTAAGGGAAGACCGTGTGACGCGTGGTTCGTCCGTCGGCATGATTGAGAATCAGCGTGTTTCCCGAGAGTTGGTAGCGTCCCGAGCTCTGCGACGAGCTTCTCGCCGTCTGGGTCTGGCCTCCGGTTCGCATGGACGCGCCGACCAGCCCGCTGAGGGCGAAGGTGCCGTCGGCACGCAGGGTGAGGCTGCTTCCGGAGCTCACCGCAGTCCCGCCGCCGCTCGCCCCGCCCGCGAAGGTGTACTGAGCTTCCATCCGCTGGCCGTTGGTAAAGCGGGCGACCCGAGTCGTGAAGTGGCCGCCGAGGCTGAGATTGCCGTTCGCCTCACGCGCGAAGCTCTCCCGCCAAGACGGCTTGCCGGGAACCGAGAAGACGATGTCGCCGCCCTCGAGGCGGTAAGTGGCCACGTGATCGGGATGCTCTCGCTGAAGCCGCGCGATCCATCCCTGATCGACCGGGTCGAGGCCGCCTTCCGGAAGGACGAGGGCGACACGACCGTTGGGAAGGAAGTAGAAATACTCCTCGATGCTGGAGTTGGCGGTCATCCGAAGCCGGAAATACAAGCCTTCGAGACCGGTAGTCGCGGTTGGCGCACGACCTCCTTGAGCGGCGCCTCCGGGCGGCGAAGCGGGCGCCGGGTTCGCTGTTTGCGGCGTGGCGGGAGCGCGGGCCGGTGGAACGGTCGCCGTCTTCGGTGGGGCACTCGGGGAAGCGCTGGCCGTTCCAAGAGGACACCAAGCCAGCACGGTGCTTTCACCGAACTCGATGACGGCCATCACCGTCGTTCGACCCTTGCGCAGCGTGAAGGCCAGCTCGTCGTCCGAGGCGCCGGGAAGGTCGGCGACGGCGTAGCCCGCTTTGCGAAATCCTACCTCGAGGGCATCGACGGCGTCGTCATCGTCGAGGTTCAGGATGAAGGCCTCGATCCCCTGACACGACCCCGTGAGCTTGTGGGCGCGCGCCAAGCTCCCCAGTTGGCTGGAGAGCGTCTTGAGGGCCGAGCCGCCGACGGGCCGCGAGGAGGCAGGCAGGGAGATTCCCGTCAGCGTGGAGGTGGGGGCGGCCTCTGCGAAGCAGCTCAGAAGCGCGCAGGTGAGCAGGCCAAAGAGGGGGGTGAGTGGTGGTTGCAACGTCATAGGGTCTCCTCAAACTCACGCTATGAATACTCGGGAACTCGCGCTCGCGACCACGAACGGAGAGACGTCGGGTCGGCCACCCCCCTACCGAGGGCCAGCGTATGAACAAAGCGAATGTTTCAGCCGACTTCATCAAGTGTACGCGGCCCGGCCACGTCTGCAACAGGAGTCCGTGCGGCCGTGTGCTTCGCTCGGCTGCCCTCCCAAGGCACCACGGCTCGGGCACGCCGCAGGAGTTTGATACGGTCGATCGTCGAGATCGGCGGCGTTCGGCCGAGCTTTTCGAGGCGCCGACTCGGTGACTTGCCTTCGGCGTACCGCTCGTGTCTCGTCCAAGCCGAAGTCGATGGGCGGTCAGACGCAAGCCGACATATCCCAGCAAGACGAGTCGGCGACGTGGCACACTGGAGGCGGAGGTGGCTATGAAGCGTCAGCGCTTGCCTGTCGTTCCGGCTCTCACGCTCGCGTTCGTCGCGTGCTGACGAACGTGCCGAAGCGCACGGCGCCGAACCTCGAGCGGTTCGCGCTCTCCGCGAAGACCGCCACGAACCAAGAACTCGCCGCGCACCTCGTCCTCGATCGACACGGCGGGCCCAGCCTGGCACCGTTGGCGGGAGGTGTCGGCTGAACTCCACGCTCGTGACGGGCGCGACGGGCTTCCTCGGCGGAGCGCTCGTTCGGCGCCTCGTCGGCGAGGGCGTCACCGTCACGGCCACCGGACGCGACGAGGCGCGAGGACGGGCGTTGGAGGCGCTCGGCGTGACGTTCGTGCCCGCCGACTTGACCGACGGTGAGCTCGTCCGCGCCTTGTGCCGAGATCGTGACGTCGTCTTCCACTGCGGCGCCTTGTCGTCCCCGTGGGGACGGGCGAGCCACTTCCACGCCGCGAACGTCCTCGGGACGAACAACGTCGTCGCCGGGTGCCTCGCGAGCGGGGCACGGCTCGTGCACGTCTCCAGCCCCAGCGTGTACGGCGGGCTCGGGGACCGAAGAGACATTCGCGAGGACGCCGAGTGGCAGGAAATCACGACGCACTACGCGCACACGAAACGTCTCGCCGAGACGAACGTGCGGCGAGCCTTGCCGCAAGCGACGATCGTGCGGCCACGCGCCATCTTCGGGCCGGGTGACAACGCCATCTTGCCGAGGGTCGTGCGCGCCCTGCGGGCGGGACGCCTCCCGATCGTCGGGGACGGGCGGACGCTCGTCGACCTCACCTTCGTCGACGACGCCGCCGAGGCCCTCGTGCTGTGCGCGACGCGCGACGCCGCGATCGGCAGAACGTACAACGTCACGGGCGGTGATGTCCGCGAGCTTTGGCCGCTGTTGTTCGCGTTGTGCGACCGCCTCGGACTCGCGAAGCCGAAGCGGAGACTGTCGAAGCGGGCCGCGTGGAATCTCGGGCACACCTTGGAGCGCGTCGCCGCGGCGACGGGCGGATGGGAACCGCCGTTGACGCGGTACACGGTGACGGTGCTGTCCACGAGCCTCACGCTCGACATCTCGGCGGTTCGGGGCGAACTCGGTTACCGGCCGACAGTGAGCGTGGACGAGGGACTGGAGCGCTACGCGCAGGCGCTCGAAGAAGGATGAGGAACTCGGCGAGCGAACCCACGGCTGTCTCGAGGGCGAGGCCCGTGGTGCCGCCGCCGACCCCGTCGAAACCTCTGGCCTCCACGTTTCGAGCGCCGCCCACCTAGAATGACGTCGTGAACGTCACTTGGTTGGCGGCGGGTTACTGCCTCAACATCGAAGCTCTCACGCGAAGGGGAGCGCCGTGGCGAGTCGCACGCTACCCGGCGGGATTCGCGTTGCTGCGCCACCCCGAGCGGGGCGCGGTCCTGTTCGACACGGGCTACCATCCGCGCTTCCACGAGGCGACGGCCCGCTGGCCTTACAAGGCGTACGCACTGCTCACGCCCGTCCGCGTCCGCGAGCACGAATCGGCGGCCGCGCAGATCGCTCGTCTCGGCGTGGCGCCCACGGACGTGCGCGAGGTGATCGTGTCGCACTTTCACGCGGATCACCTCGGCGGCCTGAAGGACTTTCCGCGCGCGACCTTCCGCTTCCACCCGGACGCTTACGAGACCGTGCGCGGCAAGTCGGGCATGGAGGCCGTGCGGCGCGGCTTCCTGCCCGACTTGCTGCCCGACGACTTCGAGGCGCGAAGCGAGGCGCTGACGGGCGAGACGGACTTGCCGTCGGCGTTCGCGCCGTTCACGCGGGGCTTCGACGTGTTCGGCGACGAGAGCGCGTGGGCGGTGAACGTGCCGGGACACGCGGCCGGTCAGATCGCTTTGATCGTGCGCGGCGATCGAGGGTCGGTGCTTCTCGCGGCGGACTCGGCGTGGTCGACGCGGGCGTTGCGCGACAAGGCGGGACCGCACAAGCTCGCCGAGCGGCTGTTCGCCGATCCGGCGGAGGAAAAGCGCAGCTTTGCGCGGGTGAGCGACTTCATGGCGAGGCATCCGGACGCGCTCGTGTTGCCGTCGCACTGCCCGGAGGCGCCGACGGTGAGGCCGTGACGGACGCTTGGGGCGTGCTCGGCGCGTACGTCGCCGACGCCTTGGGGCCTCGCTTTCGAACGCGCGAGGCCCTGCTCGCGTGGCAGGACCGCCGAGTGCGGCGCCACCTCCGCTGGCTGCGCGCGACCTCCTCGTTCTACGGCGACCTCTACGCGAATCTGGACGACGCCGAGTGGCGACACTTTCCGACGATCGACAAGACCGCCATGATGCGAGACTTCGACCGCCTGAATACCGCCGGGGTGACGCTGAAAGACGCGCTTCGCGTCGCCGAGCGCGCGGAGCGGGAGCGTGACTTTCGGCCCGCGTTGGGCGAGATCACCGTGGGATTGTCGAGCGGCACCTCGGGCGCGCGAGGCGTGTTCCTCGTGAGCCGCGCCGAGCGCGTGCGCTGGGCGGGCGTGATCTTGCGGCGCCTCCTGCCGGGCCCGTTGTGGCGGCGGCAGCGGGTCGCGTTCTTCTTGCGGGCGAACTCGAACTTGTACGACTCGGTGGCGTCGCGCCGCTTGCGCTTCGAGTTCTTCGACCTCGCCGCGCCGCTCGAAACGCACTTCCCGAGGTTGCACGCGTTGCATCCCACCGTGATCGTCGCCCCGCCGTCCGTGCTGCGCCTCCTCGCCGAGACGGGACCGAACGTGTCGCCCACGCGAGTCGTGAGCGTCGCAGAGGTGCTCGAACCTCAAGACCGAGCGGTCGTCGCCGCGCGTTTCGGATCGGTCTTCGAGGTGTACCAGGCGACCGAAGGCTTTCTCGGCGTGTCCTGCCGCCTCGGAACGCTGCACCTCAACGAGGACCTCGTCGCGTTCGATTTCGAGAACGTCGGCGAGGAACGCGTGTCACCGATCGTGACGGACTTCTCGCGGCGAACGCAACCGATCGTGCGCTACCGCCTGAACGACGTCCTCGTTCCGAAGCGCGACGGGTGCGCGTGCGGCTCTCCCCTGCTGGCGATCGAGCGGATCGAGGGGCGCGCCGACGACGTGTTGGAGCTCGGCGGGCGGCGCGTCTTCCCGGACTTCGTGCGCAAAGCGCTGATGAGCGTGCCGAGCGTTCGGGAGTACCGAGCGCGGCAAGTCGGGCCGAACGACCTCGAAGTCGAACTCCTGCCGAACGAGCCCCTCGCGCGCGAAGGTGCCGAGGCCGCCTTGCGGGCGTTGGCGCCGACGGTCCGCGTGACGTTCGTGCCGTACGCGTTTCGGCCGGGCGCGCGCAAGTTACGGCGAGTCGAGCGGGCATGGCGACCTTGACCTTCGAGCCGAGCGGCATTCGCGACGAC
The DNA here is from genome assembly GCF_003217515.1 of Deinococcus yavapaiensis KR-236. Taxonomy (NCBI): domain Bacteria; kingdom Thermotogati; phylum Deinococcota; class Deinococci; order Deinococcales; family Deinococcaceae; genus Deinococcus; species Deinococcus yavapaiensis. The sequence goes on from NZ_QJSX01000001.1 coordinate 368,687, forward strand.
TACGCTCGGGCGTACCTCTCGCCGATGATGCGCGCGGGCACGCGCGAGTTCGTCGCGAACGTTCACGCGCGCCTCGGGGTCGTGCAGGGAGACGGCTTCGCCTTGCCGATCGCCTTCGACTTCGAGCGGGGTGACAGTTACGTCGTCTCGCCCCTCAGCCACTACGTGGGGTACGGGGCCGAAGAACTCTCGAAGCTCGGTCGACCTCGGGTGGAGGCGACGCTGAGAAGCGTCTTGAAGAGCGTCGGAAGCGGGCTGGAAGCGTCCGGATTCGACGAGGTCGTGTCCGTCAACAACTGGCTGCTGTCCACGAACTTGTGGCCGCCGCTGTCGACGAGCGAGGTGCGAGACGTGCTCGAGGCGCTCGTGGCGACCTTTCCGAATCGACCGATTCTCTTTCGTTCGCTCGACCTCGCCAGGAACGCTTTGACGTTCGGGGCGCTCTCGTCGCTCGGCTGCGTACCGCTCTTCAGCCGAGTGGTTCACTACCAGGACCCGAGGCGCGCCGACTTCTGGCACGTTCGGCAACTGCGCGAAGACGAGCGGCGCGTCCGCAAAGTTCCGGCCGAGCTCGTCACGACCTTCACCGACGACGACTTGGCGCGCGTCAAGGTCCTCTACGACGACTTGTACTTGCGCAAGTACTCCACCTTCAATCCGCAGTTCACGGTGGCCTTCTTGAGAAACGCGCGTGACGAAGGCCTGCTCGATCTGCGCGGCTGGCGGGTGGACGGCGAGCTCGTCGCGGCGTGGGGCGCCTTCGTAAGAAGCGGCGTCATGACCGTGCCCGTGTTCGGCTACGACACGGCGGCGTCCAAGAAGCTCGCGCTCTACCGCTTGTCGAGCTTGGAGGTTTCGAGGCGTGCACGCGAGCGCGGTCTGCTCGTGAACGCGAGCGGAGGCGTCGGGGCCTTCAAGAAGGCGCGGAGCGGCGTGACGACCGTGGAGTTCAATCTCGTCTTCACACGCCACCTTCCTTGGCGGCGACGCCTCGCGTGGTCGGCCCTCGGGCGCTTTCTCGACCGCGTGGCCGTGCCCATCATCCTTCACGGAGAGTATTAAGGCATACTCAAAGGGATGCGGCCGATTCGAATTCTCGGCACCGGGGAAGCTTTGCCCAGGCGTGTCGTGACGAGCGCGGAAGTCGAGGCGTTGTGCGGCGTGCCGTCAGGCTGGGCCGAGCGGCGCGCAGGCGTTCGCGAGCGCCGCTGGGCGTCGGACGGCGAGACGAACGCCATCCTCGGCGCGACCGCCGCTCGAGCGGCCCTCGACGCCGCCGCGCTCTCCGCGCGCGACGTCGACCTCGTCCTGAACGCCTCCGGCACGGCGCAGCAGCCGATTCCGGACAACGCCGCCTTGATCGCCGCCGAACTCGGTCTGTCGGGCGTCGCCGCCTTCAGCGTGCACGCGACGTGCCTGTCGTTTCTCGCCGCCCTCGACGTCGCCGCCGACCGCGTCGCGCTCGGTCGGGCGAAGCGCGTCCTGATCGTCAGCAGCGACGTCGGTTCGGTCGGCCTCAACTTCGGCGAGCCCGAGAGCGCCTGCTTGATCGGAGACGGCGCGGCCGCCGTGATCGTCGGGCCCTCGGACGGCGCGAGCGGTCTGCACGTCTCGCGCTTCGAGACCTACCCGGAAGGCGCGCATCTCACCGAGATTCGTGGGGGCGGCACGTGGCGCACGCCGAGCCACCCCGACGCGACGCCCACGGATTTTCTCTTCCGCATGGCGGGATTGGGCGTCTTGAAGCTCGCGCGGGACGTCGCGCCGAGTTTCCTGGAGCGTCTGTCGCCCGGCTTGTCGACCGGCCTCGGCGACATCGATGTCGTCGTGCCGCATCAAGCGAGCCTCGCGGGTCTGCGCCTCATGGAGCGCTTCGGTTGGCCGCGCGAGCGCGTCGCCACGACCTTGGAGACCCTCGGCAACGTCATCGCCGCCAGCATTCCGCTCACGCTGCACCGCGCGATCACGAGCGGAGCCCTCGCTCGAGGGCAGCGAACCTTGCTGATCGGGACGGGCGCGGGCTTCTCAATCGGCGGGGCGATCTTGACTTACTGAACAGTTGGTGGGCGACGACACAGGTCAAGATGAGCGTCATGACCGATCAGCCTTCCCTACTCGCCGTGTTCGCCCATCCGGACGACGAAGCCTTCTCCAGCGGCGGAACCCTCGCCTTCTACGCTTCGAGAGGCGTGCGCGTCACCTTGGCGTGTGCGACGCGCGGCGAGGCGGGCAAGCAGACGGATCCGAACCTGACGGTCGAGGACTTGGGACGGCACCGCGAGCAGGAGTTGCGCGAAGCGTGCAAGGCGCTCGGAATCGACGATCCGATCTTCCTCGACTACCACGACTCGGGCCGTCAGGAGCGGGTGCGCAAGGACGATCCCAAGGCTCTTTTGAACGTCGAGCCGCTCGACGTGGAGACGAAGATTCTCGACGTCATCGAGCGGGTGAAGCCGCAAGTGCTGCTGACCTTCGATCCGCACGGCGGGTACGGCCACATCGATCACCTCGTCATTCACCGCGCGACGACCGCCGCCTTCTTCGCGGGCTCGCAGCGTTACGCGGGCTTGCGGCGCCTGTACTACACGGCGATCCCGACGTCCGTCACGAAGCGGTTCGTGGAGACGGGCATGCCGATGGAGTTCGAGCCGGAACGGTACGGAGTCTCGGACGACACGGTCGCCGTCACGATGGACGTCGCCTCTTTCAACGAGCACAAGATGGCCGCGTTGAGGGCCCACGGCTCGCAAGTCGGCCCGAACTCTCGCATGGGGCAACTGCCGCAAGAGCAGCGCGAGAAGATGATGCGCGAGATGGTCGGAACGGAGCGCTTCTCGATCGGTGGGACTCGCACCGTGATCGCCGCGTATCCCCTGCGCGGGTTTTTCGACGGTTTGGAGGGTTTCGAGCACGTCGACGAGGCGCGCGCGCTCACGGGCAACGCGAGTTGACGTCCGCCAACGCGCTTATCGTCCTCGGGCAGATCTGCGAACTACACGTTCGTCGGTGACGCCGCTTGGCGCCTTCCGCCGCGAGGCTTCCTGAGCGAGCGCGACGCGAACCGAGCTTTCGTGAAGACGATCCTGCCACAGGAGTTCGAGATGCCCGAGTCCTTTCCGTCGCGCGCGCTTCACGCGTGCTTTCCCGGTCACGCCGCCCTCGAAGCCCGCCTCGGCGGTGAAGGCGATGACTGCGTGGCCTTCCACGTGCGCACCGACGCCGAGTGGATGTTTCTACGTGCCAAGCACCCGCACGCGTCCGCGTGTCTGGACCGTCTCGCCGCGCTCGCTCCCGACCTCGCCGCTCACTTGCCCGTCGCCGTTCCCGCCGTCGAGCATCACGGTCGGATCGACGGTCACGCGTTCGTCGGATACCGAGCCGTTTCCGGCGAGTTCCTGTCTCACGCGCTCGAGCGCGGCCTCGACGCGACCCGCCTTCGTCGCGCCGCGCTCGACTTCGCGAACTTCTTTCGTGCCTTGCACGCCCTCGATCCCGAGCCCGCGAAGCGCGTCAACGTTCCGAGCAGCGACTACGCCTTCGGAATGCGCGATGAAGGGTGGGAGGAAGGAGACGCCGCCTCGCTGTACGCGCGGGATCTGGAGGCGTACCGCAAGTCACGCTTCGCCGACGCCGACACGGTCACCTTCCTCACGCAGGCGCTCGACCGGCACCTGACGACGCTGGAAGACGGCGCCGCCCACGTGCTGCTGCACGGCGAGGTATCGCCCGGGCACGTCTTGCTGAACGAGGACGGTCACCTTCACGGAATCATCGACTTCAACGGAATGTACGTCGGTCGGTCCGCGCGCGACTTCCTGTATCTCTACGAGACGTTCGGGAGGCGCTGGACGTCCGACCTGCTCGTCGCGTACGAATCGCCGGACGTGACTGCCACGCTCGACGAACTGCGCTTCTTGCACGTGTGGCATACCCTCCTTCGCCTGATGTGGGCGGTCGAGCACGGTTTGGCGGATCTCGCGGCGCGGCGATCAGCGGACCTCGAGACCCTGCGAAACGGCCTGCGGCCAGACTGACGGGTCGCACGCCTCGTTGAACGACCGCTCATTTGAGTGCGCGTCGGCGCTCGCTACACTTCCTTCATGCCGATTTGCGCGCTGTGCGGGCGCGACGTGCCGACCCTCACCGAGCATCACCTCGTGCCGCGCTCACGAGGCAAGAAAGGGCAGGAACTGCCGACCGTCATGATCTGCTCGCCGTGCCACCGTCAACTCCACGTGCTGTTCACGAACGAGGAATTGGCGCGCGACTTCAACACCCTGGAGAAGCTGAGGGAGAACGAGGCCGTGCGGCGCTTCGTGAAGTGGATTCGCAAGCAGCACCCCGAGTCGTACGTGCGCGTGCGGCGTTAACGCCGAGCGTACAAAATCAAGCGACCTCCACGCGCCCGAAGCGCGACTCTCAGAGGCGGCGCCTACAACGAGGGCATGACGCGACTCCTGCCCACGCTCGCCCTCGGCGCCGCCGCCCTCGTGCTCGCCAAGAAGCTCACCGAGAAGCCGTACGACCTCGCGGGCAAAGTCGTCCTGATCACGGGTGGTTCGCGCGGCCTGGGGTTGGTCCTCGCGCGGCAACTCGCCGACGAGGGCGCCAAGCTCGCCTTGTGCGCCCGCAGCGTAGAGGAACTGCGCGCAGCGCAAGCCGAATTCGACGCGAAGAACGTTCCGTGCGTGACGTACGTCGCCGACGTCGCCAGCGAGGCGGACGCGCGGCGCGTCGTTCACGACACGGCGGTGCACTACGGACGGCTGGACGTCCTGATCAACAACGCCGGGATCATCACCGTCGGGCCGATCGAGACGATGACCTTGAAGGACTATCACGACGCGATGAACGTCAACTACTTCGGCGCCCTGCACTTCATGCTCGCCGTGCGCGACGTCATGAAAGCGCAAGGCGGCGGGCGCATCGTGAACATCGCGTCCATCGGTGGAAAGGTCGCCGTGCCGCACCTCGTGCCGTACAGCGCCAGCAAGTTCGCTCTCAGCGGCCTCAGCAAAGGTTGGCGCTCGGAGCTCGCCAAGGACGGCGTCGTCGTCACGACCGTCCACCCGGGCTTGATCTCGACGGGCAGCCCGAGAAACGCGGACTTCAAAGGGCAGCACGAACTCGAATACGCCTGGTTCGCCGTCGCCGACAACTTGCCCGGCCTCGCGCAGAAGGTGGAGGATTGCGCCCGAGAAACCATCGCCGCCCTCAAGGCGGGACGCGCCGAGATCGTCACGAGCATTCCCGGCAAGGTTCTCGCCTTCCTCGGCGCCGTCTTGCCGGGCGTCATGGCGGACGCGAACGCCTTGCAGAACGTGTTGCTGCCCAAACCCGGTGGCGTCGGCACCCAAAAGCGCAAAGGTTCCGAAAGCGAAACGGCCCTCACGCAGAAGCTTCCGAGGAAGCAGGAGGCGGAACTCGCGAACAACGAGCTGTGACGGCGCGGTCGTCAGACCGACGCGCCCGCGTGGTTCGTCAACTTTCCCCGCGCTCCCTCGTGCAGCGACGAGCGAAGCTCGTCGGGCAGGGGAATCGGTCGGTGCGTGTCCTTGTCGGTGAGGACGTACACCGTTTCGGTCGTGGCGAGCACGGCCTCGTCTCCGAACCTTCGGAAGGTCGTGGTGAGCGTGAAGGAGGTCGTGCCGAGCCTCGTCGTCTCGGTCGCGAGGTCGAGGACGTCGTCGAACTTCGCGGACGCGCGCCACTCGGTCGTCTGCTTCACGAGGCGGTAGTCGAGCTCGCCGCTCGCCTGCGCCTCGCCGAGGCCGAGCGCGCGGAAGAACTCCGTCGTGGAGATGTCGACGTACTCGCCGTAGCGGGCGTTGAACACGATCTTTTGCGCGTCGCACTCGGAGTAGCGGACGCGCATCAGAAAGCGGAAGGGAGGCATGGCGTCATCGTACCTGCCCGCCTCGCCGCGCGAACGCGGTAGCATTCCCTGCATGATCGTGGTGAAGGTGGGCGGATCGGAAGGCATCGACCTCGACGCGGTGTGCGCGGACATCGCGCACCTTTGGAGCGCGGGCACACGAATGGTGCTCGTGCACGGCGGCAGCGCCGAGACGAACCGCGTGGCGGAGGCGCTCGGTCACCCGCCGAAGTTCGTCACGAGCCCGAGCGGCTTCACGAGTCGCTTCACGGACCGCGCGACGTTGGAGATCTTCGAGATGGTGTACTGCGGCAAGGTCAACAAAGGCATCGTGGAGAGGTTGCAGCGCCTCGGCGTGAACGCCGTGGGTTTGTCGGGCCTCGACGGCCGCATCTTCGAGGGCAAGCACAAGGACTCCGTGCGCTCCGTGGAGGACGGCAAGGTGAAGGTGCTGCGCGGCGACCATACCGGAACGGTGGAGAAGGTGAACACGCACCTCGTCGAGCTTTTGCTCGACGGCGGCTACCTTCCGGTGTTGACGCCGCCGGGCGCGAGCTTCGACGGAGTGGCGGTGAACGTCGACGGGGACCGCGCGGCGGCGGCGCTCGCAGCGGCCATGCACGCCGAGGCGCTCTTGCTGCTGTCCAACGTGCCGGGCCTCCTGCGCGCCTTTCCCGACGAGTCGAGCCTCATCGAGCGCATCGACGCGAGCGACGTGGAAGCGTACCTGGAGTTCGCGCAAGGCCGCATGAAGAAGAAGGTGCTGGGCGCGGCGGAAGCGGTGCAGGGAGGCGTGGGGCGCGTCATCTTCGGAGACGCGCGCGTCGAAGGCCCCGTCTCGGCGGCCCTCGCCGGACGCGGCACCGTCGTGTCGTGAGCGTCGAGCCGTGAGGGGATTGCCGCTCGTCACGGTCTTGCTGCTGAGCGCGTGCGCGTTCTTCGCGGGGCGCTTTCTGCACGGCCCGAGCTGGTGGATCGGCCTCGCCATCGTGCTGAGCATTCCCTTCTCGGTGCGCGCCCGAGAAGGCGCCTTGACGCGCGGTGAGCGAGGCTGGGCGTACGTCCTGAGCGCCGCGGGCTTCGCCGCCGGGTTCTTCAGCGCGTGAAGCGCGTCGAGAACGCCGTGCTCGCCGCGTGCGGCTCGCTGGACCATCCGCTCGCGGAAGCCTTGCTCGTCCGAGCCGCCGATTCGAAGGCTTTTGTCGACTTCGTCGAGGCGCACGCTTCGAAGCTGCGCAAGAAGGTGCGATTGGCCGTTTCGGACGAGGAGCGCGCGGATCTGCTCGCCGAACTCGACGTCGCGACCTTTCTGGGGCGCGACCGTCGCCTCGTCTTGACGTACGAGCCGTTTCACGCGCCCGATCGCCGCGGCCCGGACTTCAAGGTGGTCTTCAAGGGACACAGCGTGTTTCACGTGGAGGTCACGAGGCCGCGGCTTCGAGGCGTGTCCCACGACCAGGCCGTTTGGAAGGTCGCGCGGGTGCTGTGCGACAAGGTCGGGCAGTTGCCGCCCGGCGCGGCGAACCTACTCGTGATCGTGGTGCCGCCGGAATCGAACACGGCGGACCTCGTGCCCGAAGCGGTGGGGACGATCGAACGCGCGGCGGGAAACGCCGCTTCGAGCGCTCGCCTGGCGGGCGTCAAGACGTACGGGCGCGACCGCGCGCGGCTCGGGGCGGTGGTGCTGTGGTCTTCGACGGAAAGCGGGAGGCCGTCGAGCGTGCGAACGTGGTTGGAGCCTCGCGCGAAGCATCCCGTCTCTCCCGACGTCCTCAAGGTCTTCGCGCGCACCGAGTGATCCACGGCGAAAGGAGGGCCGCGTCGCGGCCCTTCATCTTTCGTTTCGAGGATGTCGGAACGCGCTACTCTGTGGTGAGAATGACGATGCAAGACCGCGTACTGACCGCATTGAGGCAAGCCGGGTTCGACGGACGTCCCGCCGCGACGCTCGACAAGGACGGGGCGGTGTTCGCCTTGCTGGACGACACGTTGCTCTACCTCGAAGACTCGGGCGCGCGCAGCGTTTCCCTGCGAGACATCAACCGCATCCACTCGGACGCCGCGGGCGTCCTGCGCGTCGAGACGCCCGCCGGGACGGCCATCACGGCGTCCCTCGTCGGCTTCGATCCCACGCGCGTGCAGCACTTCTTCAAGGAAGTCAAGGACGCCACCAACCGCGCCAAGTCCCTGCCGCCCGCTCCGACGCCGGCAGGCAGCAACCCCGCGTGGAAGACGGGCTGGGCGGGCGGAGCAACTCAGCCGAGCGCGGTCGGAGGGTCGCCCGTGACGGCGGCCCAAGCGAGCGTCGTCACGCCCTCCTCCACGCCCGAAACCGTCACGCCGACGCCGACGGCGGTGGAGGAGCCTCGGCGCGTCGTCATCTCGAGCGCGCCCAAACAGGCGGCGGAGCCGGTCGTGTCCGCGCCGCAAGCGCCGCGTGAAGCCGAGTCCACTCCGGAGGCGTTCACGGCGCCTCGCTCGGCGCTTCCCCGCATTCCCGACGTGGGCCGATTCGCGCCGACGCTGCGGTTGCTCGGCGTGCTGATGTTCCTCGTCGGCGCGGGCGTGGGCTTCTTGCAATGGCGGGCGGGCGCGCAACTGACGGGGTTGTGGACCTTCGGAATCGGCGGGGTCGGCGCATTCGCGCTGTACGTGTTCGGCGAGGTCGTACGGGCCGTGGCGGGCATCGCGGCGCGGGTGTCTCGAGAAGGATGACGTCGAGCGACGCTTTGGCCCTCTTGAAGGGCGCCGTGAGCCTTCCGAGCGTGAGCGGCGAGGAAGGCGCGGTGGCCGCCTTCCTCGTGGAGTGGATGCGCGCGCACGGATTCGACGCGCACGTCGACGAGGCTGGCAACGCGGTCGGGGAGCGCGGCGAGGGACCCGTCACGGTCGTGCTGCTCGGACACATCGATACGGTTCCCGGCGACATCGCCGTGCGCGAGGAAGACGGCGCGCTCTACGGTCGGGGCAGCGTCGACGCGAAGGGCAGTTTCTGCGCGTTCGTCGCGGCCGTCGCGAACTTGGAGGGCGACTCGCTGAAAGGCGCGCGGTTCGTGTGCGTCGGCGCGACGGAGGAGGAAGCGCCGAGCAGCAAGGGCGCTCGGCACGCCGTCACGCGCTATCGACCGGACTTCGTCCTGATCGGCGAGCCGAGCGGCGAAAGCGGCCTCACCCTCGGCTACAAGGGGCGTCTCGTCGTGAAGGCCGCCGTGGAGAAGGACAACTTCCACAGCGCGGGCGACGGGACGAGCGCGGCCGACGACCTCGCCGAGTTCTGGTTTCGGGTGCGCGCGTGGGCACGCGAGCATTCCGGTCAAGGTCCCTTCCACGCGATTCAAGCGACGCTGCAACGCTTCGCAGGCGACACGGACGGCCTCACTCAGTCGGCGCACGCCACCGTCGGCCTGCGCCTCCCGCTCGCTTGGCCTCCGCGGGCGGCCGAAGCGGCCCTGCGAGCCCTCATCGTGGATTTGCCCGTCACCCTCGTCTTCACCGGGCACGAGGAGGCCGTGCGGCATGACAAGGACAACGCTCTCACGCGCGCCTTGCGCCTCGCCATGCGCGCCGAGGGCCTCACGCCGACGTTCAAGGTGAAGACGGGCACGAGCGACATGAACGTGGTCGCGCCGCTTTGGAAGGTGCCGACCGTGGCGTACGGGCCGGGCGACTCTTCGCTCGACCACACGCCCAACGAGCACGTGCCGCTCGACGAGTACCTACGCTGCGTCCGCGTCCTCACGACGGCGCTCACGCGGATCGCATCACTTCAGGGGCGCTGAACGCGGCTGCGAACGTCCGAGTCTTATCTTGACTCGTGACGCTCGTCCTCGCGCTTCTCGTCATCACCGTCGTCCTGTTCGCCACCGAATTCTTCCCGGTCGACGTCACCGCCCTGCTGTTGCTCACGGCCCTGCTGCTGCTGGGGCTTTTGACGCCGAAGGAGGCGTTCGCGAGCTTCGGCAACGACACGATCATCACGCTCGCGGGCCTGTTCGTCCTCACGCGGTCCTTGCTGCGCACGGGCGTCATCGAGCTCGTCGGCAACTTTTTGTCGCGCTTGTCGAAGAACGCGTCGGCGACCGTTCGCTTCATGCTGACGGGCGTCGCGTTCGTCAGCGCGTTCACGTCGAACACCGCCACGACCGCCGTGTTTTTGCCTGTCATGCTCGGTCTCGCGCGGCGCTTGAACGTCAATCCCGGCAAGGTCCTCATGCCGCTCGCGCACGCCTCCATCCTCGGAGGCACCATCACCGTCATCGGCACGAGCACCAATCTCGTCGTGTCGGGCCTCCTGCCGCGCTACGACCTCAAGCCCTTGGGCTTCTTCGAGCTCGCCTGGGTCGGGTTGCCCATCACGGTGATCGGCTTGGCGTACCTCTTCTTCGTCGCGCCGCGCCTCCTTCCCGCTCGCGCCGACGACTTGGAAGGCAGTCAAGTTCGCCGCTACCTCGCCGACGTCCTCTTGGAGGACGCCTCGCCGCTCGTCGGCACAACCCTGCGAGAATCCGGGTTGGGGCGTGATTACGGACTCAACGTCGTCGCGGTGGGCCGTGACGGGCAAACCATTCCCGCTCCGAACGCCGACTTCCGAATCGAAGCGGGCGACAAGCTCGTCGTGGAAGGCCAAACCGACCGACTGCTCGCCGCCAAGACCTCGCTCGGCGTGCAGCTCAAAGCGGAGCGCAAGCGTTTCGAACGCCTCGAAGGTGACGACGAGCAAGGCCACGTGCGCCTCGTCGAAGTCGTCGTCATGCCTCGTTCTCCCCTGCTCGGTCGAACGCTGCGGGAAGCGAAGTTCCGCGAGCGGTACGGCCTGAGCGTCCTCGGTTTGCATCGCCGCGCTCGGCACGAGGAGCGCTTGTCGCGCACCCGCTTTCAAGTCGGCGACGTCTTGCTGGTGCAAGGAACGAACGAGCGGCTGCGGAGCATCGGCGATCACCTCACCGTCCTCGCCGACGTCAGCGAGCATCAACGTGACACGAGCAAGGCGCCCATCTCGATTCTCGCGTTTCTCGGCGCCCTCGTCCTCGGAGCGACGGGCCTCGTGCCGCTCGCCGTCGCCGTCGTCGCCGCCGTCACCTTGCTGCTCGTCACGCGCGTCATCACGCCCGAGGACGGCTACGGCGCCGTCGAGTGGACGGTCCTCGTCCTCATCGCGTGCATGCTCGCCTTCGGCGCGGCCTTCGAGCAAAGCGGCGCCGCGAGCGCCGTCGCGAAGTGGCTGGCCGCGACCCTCGAGCCCATCGGGCCGCGCGGTCTGCTCGCCGGGTTCTTCGTCCTCACCGTCTTGCTGACGCAACCGCTGAGCAACCAAGCCGCCGCGCTCGTCATGCTGCCCGTGGCGCTCGGCGTCGCCGGAGAACTCGAGCTCAATGCGCGCCCGTTCGTCGTGGCCATCACCATCGCCGCGAGCAACTCCTTCGTCTCGCCGCTGGAACCCGCGTCGCTGCTCGTCTTCGGTCCGGGACGCTACACGTTCCTCGACTTCGTCAAGGTCGGCGCGGGCCTCACCGTCATCTCCTTCGTCCTCGCGATGATCGTCATCCCGATGGTCTGGCCGTTTTGACCCGTGTCGAAGCACGCTCCGCGCGAGAAAAGGGTCCTCTATACTGCCCGCATGAACAACGAACAACTCACCTCTTCGGACCGTCAAGTCCTGCACGACATGCAGGCGCAACTCGACCGACAGCACACGACCACCATCGTCGCCGTGACGCTCGGCGTGACGGTCGGCGTGGCCGTGGCGACGGGCGTCGCGCTGTGGGTGCTGTCGAAAGGACGGCGGGCGAACGTGGTGACGGACGATCCGGAAGCGCCTTTGTTCGTGTGAGGGGCGACCTTCGCCCTTCCCCGCTTTTGCGCTGCGTCTCGGTTCGTCTCCTCGTTCAGCTTTCCACCACGTCCAGCCTCGTCAGTCCCCGAATCACGAATCCTTTTCCATACGCCGGTGGCGCTTCCTCGTCGGCCAGCCGCAACTCCGGAAACGCCCGAGCGAGCGCGTGAAGCGCGACGCTCATCTCCAGGCGCGCGAGGGGCGCCCCGAGGCAGTAGTGAACACCGAGCCCGAAGGTGAGGTGCGGCCCTTCGCTTCGCGTGAGGTCGAGGGTGTCGGGATTCGTGAACTTGCGTGCGTCGCGGTTGCCGGAGGCGTACAGCAACGCGACTTCCTGCCCGCGCCGAAGCGTCACGCCGCCGACTTCGACGTCCTCGAGCACCCAGCGTTCGAACATCGGCAAGGGCGTGTCGTAGCGTAGAAGTTCCTCGGTCGCGCTTTCGAAGATCGCGCTGGGACGCGCCGGATTCGCGTGGGCGTCGTCGGCGAGTTGCCGCCACGCCGAGCGGCCCAGCAAGAGGTTTCGCACGCCCGCCGTGGTGCCGTTGACGGACGCTTCGTGACCGGCGTTGAGCAGCAGGATGCACGTGCCGACGAGTTCGTCGGTGGTGAGCTTGTCGCCCGCCTCTTCGACTTCGGCGAGGGCGGTGACGAGGTCGTCGCCGGGGTGGGTCTTGCGGTACGCGACGAGGTCTTTCAGGGCGGCGCTGAACTCGAGGACGGCGTCGTTGGCGCGCTTCTGGTCGTCTGGCGAGTACCCGAGTTCGTAGAGCTTGACGATGTCGGCGCTCCACGGACGCAACTTGTGGCGCAGGTCGTGCGGAAAGCCGAGAAGTTCGGCGATGACGGTGACGGGAAGTTCCTCGGCGTACCGCGTGACGAGGTCGAAGGTGCCCACGCCCGCCAGATCGCGCAGTTGCCGCTCGACGATGGCCGTGACGCGCCCTCTCAACGCCTCGACGCGCCTCGGCGTGAAGGCCTTCGCGACGAGGCCGCGCAGGCGGGTGTGCTTGGGCGGTTCGGCGTCCAGGAGGTGGTTGTCTTGAAAGTGGTCGAAGTCGGCTTGACGCGGATCGGGCGGCGGCCACCCCAGTTCGTCGCGCGACAAGACGTGCGTGATGCTGCGTCCGAATCGTCGGTCGCGCAAGATGGCGGAGATGTCGTCGTAGCGCGCGAAGAAGACTTTGTTCCAGCGCGGCTCGTGGAAGATCGGCGTCTCTTCGCGCAGGCGCGCGAGGACCGGGTAGGGATCGCGGATGAACGCGGAATCGTTGAGGTCGAACGCGAGTTCGGGAACGGCGGGCGCGGCCATGCCTTGTTGTACCACCGTCACCTTCGGCGCCTCGTCTACTCCAAGCCCGCCCGTTTTCGGGCGGCGGTGAAGCGCCGCGAATCGGCGTACTTCGCCTTGGCAGGCACCGAGACGAAGGTCATCTCGGGATAGCGCAGGGCAGTGAGGCGACCGCCGAAGACGCAGCCCGTGTCGAGGTTGATGGTCGTGCCCTTGAGTTCCGGATCGAGGTTCGGCGTGTGGCCGTACGCGACGGTGGCGCTTCCCGTGTAGCGCGACGCCCAGTCTTCGCGTTCCTCGTAACCGAACTCGTCTTTGCGGCCCGTCTTCTCTCCGTAGATGTAGTAGTGGCGCGGGTCGGGCACCTCGCGCGGCGGCAAGCCCGCGTGCACGACGATCAGGCGGCCCGTGTCGAGGTCGAGGCGTGACGGCAGGTGCGCGAGGTAATCGCGCACTTCGCGCCGAAACTTCTTCGGTTCCTTTTCGAGTTGCGCGAGGCTCACGGCGCGGCCGCCCGACGTGGACTTGGGGTTTTCGCCGTCGAAGGTGCGCCGAAGCTTGTCGTCGTGGTTGCCGAGGACCGTGAGCAAGGTTCCCTCGGCGTCGCCCCGCATGACGAGGCGCAAGGTGCCGGGAATGTCGGGGCCGCGGTCTACGAGGTCGCCGACGAAGACGAGGCGGCGGCCCGGCGGCGCGACGAGGTCGAGGTTGGATTTGACGCGGTAGCCGAGCTTGACGAGCAGTTCGAGCAGTTCGGGCAAGCAGCCGTGCACGTCGCCGATGACGTCGTACACGGTCAGGCCTCCCTCGTGGCGAGCGACCGGACGAGGTCGACGATGCGCTCGGCGCTCGCACGATTGGGCGCGTCGCTCAGGGCGCCTTCGAGGGTGGCGAGTCCTCTCGCGGCGAGGTCGTCGGCGACGTGTTGAGCGCGCGTCACGGCGTTCGACGCGAGGATGGAGCGCAGGGCGTCGGCGATGACGTCCGGGTCCTTGCCGTCGCGGGGTCGGCGCATCTGGTCGAGGAACGCGCCGCGTTCACGCGGACGAGCTTCGCGAAGCCATTCCAGCACGATGAGCGTGCGCTTTCCCTCCAGGAGATCGCCGGCGATCTCCTTGCCGTACGTCGCGGCGTCCCCGACGAGGTTGAGGACGTCATCACGAATCTGGAAGGCCGCGCCGAGGTCGAGCCCGGCGCTCGTGAACGCCGCGTGGGGCTCCAGGCCCGCCGTCAGCATTCCGAGTCGCAGCGGCGACACGACCGTGTAGTACGACGTCTTGAGCCGCACCATCTCCAGATAGTCGACGTCCGTGAGGTTCCACTCGTGATGCGCGACCCACGCGAGGTCGACGTGCTGACCTTCGGCCGTGCGGTGCACCATCTCCAGGAATTCGTTTCGCGCGGCCTCGACGTGCGAGCGGAACACGGCGTCCCACATGTACACGTGCAAGGCGTCCCCGGCGTTGAGGGCGAGGGGCAGACCGTGCGCGCGGTGCAAGGCGGGCTTGCCTCGACGCTCCTCGGAGTCGTCCTCGATGTCGTCGTGGATGAGGACCCAGTTTTGGAAGAGTTCGATGGCCGCCGCGAGCCACGCGGCCGCTTCGGGGTCGCCGTCGTACGCGGCGCCCGTCATGAGGAGCAGTTCGCTTCGCAGTCCCTTGCCGCCGCGCGAGGGGTAGTCGCGCATCATGCGGTACAGCAAGTCGATTTCAGGCCGCGAATGCTGCCTGGGAAGCAGGGTGTCGATGAGGGCGGCGATCTCGGGGCGCACGACGCTCAGTGTACTTGGGTCGGGCGGAATGTAGAACCGCTCAGGTGACGGGCAGCAGGGTCGGCGCGGCGAGGTGGCGGCGAGCGCCGCCGGTGACGGTCTCGACGAGGGCGTCCACGCAGCGAGGATCGAACTGCGTTCCCGCGCAGCGGCGCAGCTCCGCGAGGGCGGCGCGCTCGTCGAGGGCGCGGCGATACGGGCGGCCGTGGCATAGCACGTCGTACACGTCCGCGACGGCGATGACGCGGGCGGCGAAGGGGATGGCGGCGCCGCCGAGCTTGTCGGGGTAGCCGCCGCCGTCCCAGCGTTCGTGGTGGTGGCGAACGCCCGGAGCGAGGTCGGTCAGGCCGTGCTCTACGACGAGACGCTCGCTCGCTTGAACGTGCAAGTTTACGAAGAGGCGTTCGTGGGCGGTGAGGTCGCCGGGTTTCGTCCAAAGTTCGAGCGGCCAAGTGGTCTTGCCGACGTCGTGCAGCAAGGCTGCCCAGCGCAAACGCAGCAAGTCCGCGCCCCGCAGGCCGAGACGGCGAGCGACGTGCGCGGCGAGATCGGCGACGCGCTCACCGTGCCACGCGAGGTCGGGCGCGTAGGCGGAGGCGCGTTCGGCGAGATCCGCCACGCGCGAGGAAACGGCGAGGGGATCGCCGAGATCGATGGAAGTGTCGTGACTCATGCGTTCCTTTCAATCCGCTCATCGTTCGAGCGTCGCGAGGATGAGGATGCGCCACGGAAGATGATCGGAGCATGACGTGACGTCACCGCGCGCCTCGCTCTTCGGGTAGACTTGCTCTCGACGATGTCGGAGACGAACGATTCGGCTTACAAACGCGCGGGCGTCGACATCGACGCGGGCGCGCGCGCGGTGGATCTCATGCGAGCGGCGGTCGCTCGAACGCACACGAAGGACGTTCTGGCAGGCTTGGGAAGCTTCGGCGGATTGTTCCGGGCGTCCGCTCTCGCCGCCATGGAGGACGCCGTGCTCGTGGCGAGCACGGACGGCGTCGGAACGAAAACCAAGGTCGCGTCACGCGTGGGGCGGTACGACGGACTCGGGCACGACATCGTGAACCACTGCGTGAACGACATCCTCGTTCAGGGCGCTCGACCGCTGTTCTTCTTGGACTACGTGGCGATGGGCAAGCTCGTGCCCGAGACGGTCGCGGCGTTCGTGACGGGCGCCGCGCGCGCGTGCGAAGCCCTCGGCGTGGCGCTGCTCGGCGGCGAGACGGCGGAGATGCCGGGCGTGTACGTGGAAGGCGAGTTGGACGTCGTCGGCACGATCGTGGGCGCCGTGGACCGACCCAAGCTCGTGGACGGCTCGCGGCTTTCGGCGGGCGACGTGATCGTGGCGCTGCCGAGCGCGGGCTTGCACACGAACGGGTACAGCCTCGCGCGCTCGGCCCTCGCCCTGCTGGACTGGAACGAGGTGAGAGCGGACCTCGGCACGTCGATCTCGGACGCCCTGCTCGTCGCGCACCGCTCGTACCTCGCGGCGTTCGACGCCCTGACGAGCGCGGGCGTGGACGTGCGCGGCATGAGTCACATCACCGGGGGCGGCCTCGTGGACAACCCGCCGCGCGTGCTTCCGCAGGGCCTCGGCATCGTGTTCCGCGAAGGCAGCTGGGAGATTCCACCGCTGTTCACCCTCATCGAACGCGAAGGCGGCGTGTCGCGCGGCGAGGCGTACCGAGCGCTCAACATGGGCGTGGGCTTTTTGTTCATGCTGCCCGCCGACGAGGTGTCGGCGGCATTGAGCGCGTTGAGAAGCGCGGGCGAGACGCCGTTCGTGATCGGCGAGGTGGAGGCGGGATCGGGCGTGCGCTTCGCGGCGAGCGAGGCCGCTTCGTGACCGCACACCGAGCTCCGACCGGCTTCGACCTTCCCGACCGCGAGCACGTGACGGAGTTTTGGATGGTGCGCCACGCGGAAACCGAGTGGAACTCGGTGGGCCGCTACCAAGGGCAGGCGGACGTTCCGTTGTCGCAGGCGGGCCGCGAGCAGGCGGCGCGCCTCGCCGGACGCCTCGCCGGAGAGCACTTCGACGCGGTGTACACCTCGGACCTCGCGCGAGCGCTGGAAACGGCGCGCACGGTCGCGCGCACGCTGGCGGGCGCGCCGGAAGTGCGAACGGATCCCGGGCTGCGCGAGATCGACGTCGGGCAGCTGTCCGGCAAGCTGCGCGCGGAGATCGAAGCGCAGTTTCCCGAGTACCTGAAGGAACTGCGCGAAGATCCGTGGAACGCGCGTCGACCGGGCGGGGAAAGTATGGCGGACCTCGCGGGGCGCTCGAAACGCACCTTCGACCTCATGTGCGAGCGCCACCGGGGGCAGCGGGCGCTCGTCGTGACCCACGGCGGCGTCGTACGCGTCGCGGTCGCCCTCGCGATCGGCGGTTCGGAGAAGGACGTGTGGGCGCGCCTCAGCGTCGCCAACACGTCCATCACGCGCGTGGCCCTCGGTCCGGGCGTGGGTCAGCTCATCTCGTTCAACGACGTCGCGCACCTCGAGCGGGTGACGCAGGCGCTCGCGAAAGACGACATATTTCGGGAGGTCCGATTCTGAGCGCGCTGCTGGAACGCTTTCGGCGAGGAGATGCGCGGGCGCTCGCGCGGCTCATCACCCTCGTGGAGTCGGACGCCGAGTCGGCGTCCGAGTTGTTGCGCCGCGTGCGCTCGGGCGTGACGCCCGTACCGGTGATCGGCGTGACGGGCAGTCCCGGCAGCGGAAAAAGCACCCTCGTGGACGCCTTGATCGCCGTGGCTCGCACGCGCGGCTTGAAGGTCGCCGTGGTCGCCGTGGACCCCAGCAGTCCCTTTTCGGGGGGCGCGATTCTGGGAGACCGCATTCGTATGCTGCGTCACCACGCGGACGAGGGCGTGTTCGTGCGTTCCGTCGCGTCGCGCGGCGCCCTCGGCGGCTTGTCGCGGCGCACGATGGGCGTCGTGAGCGTCCTCGAAGCGTTCGGCTTCGACCTCATCTTCCTGGAGACGGTCGGCGTGGGGCAAAGCGAGGTGGACATCGCGTCCGTCGCGGACCACACGGCGCTCGTCCTCACGCCGGGCGGCGGGGACGGCGTGCAGGCCTTCAAGGCGGGCATCATGGAGATCGCGGATCTGCTGGTGGTGAACAAGGCGGACTTGCCCGGCGCGGACACCCTCGTGCGCGAGCTTCGCGCCGCGCAGTCGCTCGCGCCGCACGACGAGCACACGATCTTCGCCGAGATCCTCAAGACGGTCGCCGCGAAGGGCGAAGGCGTGGAGGGTTTGCTGGACGCGGTGTTTCGCCACCGCGAGAAGCTCGGCGAGGCGGGCGTGTTGAAGCGCCGCTTGGAGCGCGCGAAGTTCGAGGTCGGCGCCGAGATTCAAGACCGCGCGCGGGCCGTCCTGCACGGCGCGAGCGCCGAGTCGCTGCGAAACGTCGCCGAGGGACGCACCACGGCCGCCGAGCTCGCCGAGTCGCTGTTGAATCAAGCGCGACGCTGACTCCTCACCCTCGCCCCTCGTAGCATGAACGTCAGGAGGCCTACTTCATGACCGCGTTCTGGTTGTTCGTGGCGCTGCCGATCGTCCTGATCGCGCTGTCCTTCCGCATTCGCCCGCTCGTGGACCGAAGCGAGGGCGACGTGTTCGGCGCGCATCTCGCTGCCAAGGGCTTGTTTCCGCGTGACGACATTCCCGCCGACCCCGAACGCGCGGTCGTGCCCGAGGAGACCGAGCCCGTGTCGTTCAATCTCATCCGCGTGCGCGCCTTGAAGCGGGCGCAACGCGGCGAATCTTGATCAGCGAGGCTCGTTGCCCGTGAACGTCGAGTCGTTCGCCGCGTCTCCCGACGCCTCGACGTTCGTGATCGGCTTTCCCGCCGCGTCGCCGACGCCCTCGATGCGCACGGCGTCGTTCGGCGCGAGGCCGTCGTGGGGGTCTTCGCGAACCGCTCAGTGGATGTCACGTAGCGTTTGGCTTGCACAACGTCGGTGAATTCACGTTGAAACCCCTCCACGCCGACACCTTCTCGCACTTCGATCGTCAATCGGTAAGGCATGCCGGACCTCCAGGATCGATGGGGCGGGCAGGGAGCGTGAGGCAAAGGCCGACCCACGCGCACGTTCGCGAACGATTTCGGAACGGCGGCGAGTTGGCCGCACGTTCGAACCATGCGCGAGTGGTCCTTCGGCACGGCTTGCACTCGCACGGCGTATCCTGACGCGAACGACGTCGCACGTCGGCCTTCGCTCGCCCTTCTCGTCTCACCGACGCGCCGCGGGGCGGGCGGACGGGCGGCTTGTACAATACGTTCTTGATCTCGTTCGGAGGGAGTTGAGAAGACACTGCAAGACTTCGCGTTCAAGGGCAAGCGGGCACGGGAACTCGCCGGGGAAGCGGCCGTCTCGATTCGGGGCGTCACAAAGTCGTTCGCGCAACCGGGCGGCGGGGCGACGCGAGTGCTCGCCGACGTCAGCCTCGACATTCGGCGCGGCGAGTTCTTCAGCCTGCTCGGCCCGTCGGGCTGCGGCAAGACGACGTTGCTGCGCATCTTGGCGGGCTTCGAGGACTGGGACAAGGGAGAAGTCCTCATCGGCGGGCGCGACATGCGCGGCGTGCCGCCGCACTTGCGCGACGTTCACACGGTCTTCCAGTCGTACGCGCTCTTTCCGCACATGACGGTGTGGGACAACGTCGCGTTCGGACTGCGCATGGCCAAGCGGTCCGCGTCCGAGGTGCGCGAGCGCGTCGGCAAGGCGTTGGAACTCGTACGCATCGAAGCGCTCGCGAAGCGCCGCCCCGCCGAACTGTCAGGCGGGCAACGGCAACGCGTGGCCCTCGCGCGGGCGATCGTGCTGGAGCCGGAAGTGCTGTTGCTCGACGAGCCCCTCTCGGCGCTCGACCTCAAGTTGCGCAAGGAGCTGCAAGTCGAGCTCTCGAACTTGCAGGAGACGCTCGGCATCACCTTCGTGTTCGTCACGCACGACCAAGAGGAAGCGCTCGTGATGAGCGACCGCATCGCGGTCATGAACGCGGGACGCATCGAGCAGATCGGACGCGCCGAGGATCTTTACGAGCGGCCCCGCACGGCGTTCGTCGCGAACTTTCTCGGCACGTCGAACCTCGTGGAGGGGCGCGTCGTGACGTTCACGCCCGAACTCGCCACGATTCGCACGCGGTACGGCGACCTCGTCACGAAGGACGCCGGCGACCTCTCGGAGAACGAGCAGGTGCTGCTGAGCGTGCGTCCGGAGAAGTTGCGACTTTCGCGAGACGCCTCGGGCGCAACGAACACCATTCGCGCGCGCGTGGACGACATCGTGTACACGGGCGCCGAGAATCAGTACCTGCTTGAAGCGAACGGTCAGCGCCTCGTGGCCTTCCAGCTCAACTCGGACATCGGAAGCGACCAGGAATTCGATTACGACGAGGAAGTCACGCTGTTCCTTCCGCCGGAGAACTTGATCGTGCTGGAGGAGTACACGCCCGACGGCTCTCTTTCGGAGGCGACGTGAAGGCGGTGCGGCGCTTTTCTGCCACGCTCGGGCCGGGCTTCGTGTGGCTGGCCCTTTTCGTGGTCCTCCCGACGCTCATCATCTTCGGGTACTCGTTCTTGACGCGCACGGACATCGGCGGCGTGGGGCTGCCCGTCACGCTGGAGAACTACGCGCGCTTTCTCGGCTTCGACGTTCTCGGCTTCGACCCGCTCTACTTGCAGATTTTGTGGCGCTCGGTCGTCCTCGCGTTCTTCACGACCCTTTTGTGCGTCTTGATCGGTTACCCGCTCGCGTTCTACGTCGCTACGCAGGCGCCTCGGCGCAAGAACATCCTGCTGCTGCTGCTCATCATCCCGTTTTGGACGAACTTCTTGATTCGCACGTACGCGTGGATCGTGATCTTGGGGCGCGAAGGCGTCGTGAACGCGCTCGCCGCGCACGTCGGCCTCGGGCCGTTCGAGTTGTACCCCAGCCTTTTCGCCGTGTACATCGGCATGGTGTACGGCTTCCTCCCGTTCTTCGTGCTGCCTGTCTACGCTTCGGTGGAACGCGTCGACTGGACGCTCGCCGAGGCGGCCGCCGACCTCGGCGCGAGTCCCGCGCGGGCCTTTTGGCACGCCGTCTTTCCGCAAACGGTGCCCGGCCTCGTGGCGGGCATCCTGCTGACGTTCATTCCCGCCCTCGGCACCTTCGTCACGCCCGACATCTTGGGAGGCGCCGAGACGGCGCTCATCGGTAACGTCGTGCAGCAGCAGTTCAGCCAATCGCGCGACTGGCCGTTCGGTTCGGCCGTCGGCATCATCCTCATGGCGTTCGTGCTGCTCGGCTTGTACGTCTACGCGCGAGCGGCGGGGCAAAAGGGCTTGGAGAACCTCGCGTGAAGCCCACCCGCTCTCCCTTATGGCTTTCCACGCTGTCTTGGGCGGCGTTCGTCTTCTTGTACGTGCCGATCCTCGTCCTGATCGTGTTCTCGTTCAACGAATCGAAGTTCGGCGCGACGTGGACGGGCTTCACGACGAAGTGGTACGGAGTGCTGTTCGCGCGCGAGGACGTCGGCAACGCGCTGGAGAACTCCATGATCGTGGCAGTCGTGTCCACGCTGATCTCGACGGTGCTGGGAACGCTCGTCGGGCTGGGACTTTGGCGCTACGACTTCCGCTTCAAGCGGGCGTTCACGTTTCTGCTCGTCGTGCCGATCGTCATTCCGGACGTCGTGATGGCCGTGGGGCTCTTGATGTTCTACGGACTCGTGCGCGACGTGATCGGAGTGTTGGACCTCGGGCTCCCGACGGTGATCCTCGCGCACGTCACGTTCCAGATCAGCTACGTCGCCCTCGTGGTGCGCTCGCGCCTCGCGGGGTACGACAAGAGCTTGGAGGAAGCGGCGCGCGACCTCGGCGCGAACGGCTTGAAGGCGTTTGGTTACGTCATGCTGCCGCTCATCGTGCCCGGCATTCTCGCCGGGGCGTTGCTGGCGTTCACGCTGTCGCTCGACGACTTCGTCGTCACCTTCTTCACGTCCGGCCCGGGCGCGACGACCTTGCCGGTGCTCGTGTACTCCAGCGTGAAGCGCGGCGTGACGCCCGACATCAACGCGCTCTCCAGCCTGCTGATCTTCGTCACGGTCGTCGCGATCGTCGCCGGGAACGCCTTGCTGAGACGGCGAAGCTGACGTTCGCACGAAGTTGGCGCGGCGCCTGCCCGAGTGGACGCCGCGTTTTTCCTCTAGAATCCCGCCGTGACTTCGACCGTTCGACAAGACACCGTTCGCCTCACGCCCGTTTCTCGCGACAACTGGGAACAAGTCGTTCGCTTACGCCTGCCCGACGAGCAGCGATCGTTCGTCGCGCCGAACGTCTACAGCCTCGCCGAGGTCCAGTTCCTCACGAACGGCACGGCGCTCGCCGTGTATGCCGGGGAGACGCTCGTGGGCTTCGTGATGTACGCCTTCGACGAGGACGACCGTCAGTACTGGGTGTACCGCTTGATGATCGACGAGGCGCATCAGCGCAAAGGATACGCCCGCGCGGCGATGCACCTCGTCATCGAGGACTTGAGGGCGCGGAGCGACGTGTCGCAACTCGTCTTGGGGTACAAGCCCGAGAACGTGGGCGCGGCGAAGCTGTACGCGAACCTGGGGTTTCGGGAAACGGGCGAGGTGATCGGCGGGGAGGTCATCGCTCGGCTGCACTTCGGCGCGTGACGCGGTTTTGGAGCGGGCCGCTCGGCGCTCACCCGCTTCGCGTGCATTTCTTACGCGCTTGTGACATTCTTGATGAGCTGCTTTGACAGCCGACTCGGGGCCGTCAAACCCCCTGAGAGGTTTGCCAAATGAAGAAACTCGCGTTTCAGTTCACCGTGGCCCTCGCGGTCGCCGTTTCCGCCTCGCACGTCGTCGCGCAAGGCGCGAAGCAGACGCTTCGGCTGTTCATCTGGTCGGATTACATGGATCCGGCCGTCATCAAGGACTTCGAGAAGAAGTTCGGCGCCAACGTCGTGATCGACACGTACGAATCGAACGAGTCGATGCTCGCCAAACTGCAAGGCGGCGGGGCGCGCTACGACCTCGCCGTGCCGAGCGACTACATCATCCAGACGATGGTGAAGTCGAATTTGCTGCAAGAGCTTCGCGCGAAGAACGTGCCGAACCTCAAGAACATCGCCTCGACCTTCAAGAGCCCGAAGTACGATCCCGGCAACAAGTACAGCGCGGCGTACCAGTACTCGGCGACGGCCGTCGCGTACCGCGCGGACAAGGTCAAAAACCCCGCGCAAAGCTGGTCGGTCATCTTCGGCAGCGAGGACAAGATTCGCTTCGCCTTGCTCGACGATCCGCGCGAAGTGATCGGCGCGGCGCTGAAGTACCTCGGGTACAGCCTGAACTCCACGAGCACGCAAGAGCTCGCCAAGGCGCGTGATCTCATCGTGAAGACGAAGGCGAAGAAGGGCTTCGTGGGCTTCGACGGCGGCCCCGGCATTCGCAACAAGCTGCTCGCGGGCGAAATCGACCTCGGACAGATCTACGCGGGCGACGGTCTGCAGGGCGCGCAGGAAAACAAGAACCTCAAGCTGTTCATCCCGAAGGAAGGCACGACGATCTCCGTCGACAACCTCGTGGTGTTGAAGAACGCGCCGAACCGCGACCTCGCCGAGAAGTTCGTCAACTTCATCCTCGACGCGAAGGTCGGGGCGCGCATCAGCAACTACACTCAGTACGCCACCCCGAACGGCGCGGCTCGCCAGTACCTCGATCCCGCGTTGAAGTCCAACCAGGCGCTCTACCCGCCCGCCGTCGTCGCCAAAGGCTTCGAGAACATTCGCGAAGTCGGCAGCGCGACGCGCCTCTACGACCGCATCTGGACGCAAGTCAAAGCGCGCTGAACGCCCGCTCCTTCGGTTTCCTGCCCGCCCCTCTTCCTTCGTGGAAGAGGGGCGTTTGCATGCCCCGAGCTCGTCACGCGGGTCGGGAAGCGCGCTTCGCGTGCCGTCAAGCGGGCGCGGTGTCGCACAACTGCGCGAGGCGAATGCCGCCGAGGGTGTCTCGCCAGCCGAGCGTCATGGCGATCCAGGCGGCTTTGAGCTTGCAGTTGCCTTTGCGCTCTTGGGTGGGGCACTTCGCTTTGACTTGGCAGCCGTCGAGGATGACTTTGCCGGACACGGCTTCGACGACGTCGAGCAAGGTGAGCGTGTCGGGGTCGACGGCGAGTTTCACGCCGCCGCCTCGACCCATGGTGGACGTGACGAGATCCGCCTTGACGAGGGTGGAGAGGATTTTGGCGAGAAAGGCGGGCGGCGCTTGCAAGTCCTTGGCGATGGCGGCGGCGTTCGTGCCGGGATTCTCGGCGATGTTGATGAGGGCATGGATGGCGAGGCTTTCTTCGCGTTTGAGCATGTTTCGCAGGTCGTCCATGGCAATCTCCTCGCTGAGTCTTCTCGTGAAACTTGGGACAAAGGTCTCTTCGCGCTCGTGAACCTTCGCACTAAGCTTAACTCAGATAAGTTAGTCCGAGTTAAGAAACGAAGGGAAGTAGTCAAATGCAACGTCTCAGCAAAAACACCAAGCTCGCCGTCACCGCCACCATCCTCATCGGCGCCTTCCTGCTGGTCGCCGCCAGCGCGCCCAGCAGCGAACGCGACGTGGACATCCGCGACTTCGTCAACGCCTCGGGCGGAACGCTGACGGGCCGCCAAGCCACGGGCGAACTGCGCAACTTCACCCTCGAAGTCCACAAGATCGTCACCGAAATCGCTCCGGGCGTCAAAGTCGAACAGTGGGCCTACGGCTTTCCCGGTCAGCAAGCGACCGTGCCCGGCCCCGAACTGCGCGTGAAGGAAGGCGACGTCGTCTCCATCACCTTCAAAAACACCCACGACCAGCCGCACACCATCCACCTGCACGGCATCACGCGTCTCGCGCAGGACATGGACGGCATCAAGGAAGTGCTGCCCGGAGAGTCGTACACCTACACCTTCGTCGCCTCGCACGCGGGCACGTACGCCTATCACTGCCACTTCCAGACGTACCTGCACGCCGATATGGGCATGTACGGCGCCCTCGTCGTCGAACCGAGGGACGACGCCCAAAAGGTCTGGAATACCGAGCACACCCTCGTCCTCGACGAGTGGGACAGCCACCAAGACCCCAAGGCGCCGATCCACACGTCCACGCCCAACTACTTCCTCGTGAACGGCAAGTCCTTCCCGCTCGCCGAGAACATCAAGATCGCCGACAACGAGGTCAGCTTGCTGCGCGTCGTCAACATGGGTGACGAGCCGCACGCGTGGCACCTGCACGGCATGAACTTCCTCAAGATCGCCAAGGACGGCGAGAACTTGGAACACCCCACGCGAGAAGACGTCCTTTTCATCGCCCCCGGCGAGCGATACGACATCCTCGTCAAAGGCCGCGACGGCAGCTTCCCCTTCCACGACCACATGGTCAAGAACGTCACGAACAACGGCATCTACCCCGGCGGGATGCACGTCATGATCGAAGGCGGCACCCCCCTGACCTTCTCGGGCGACGTCGCGCCGACCTCGGACGCGCACGCCCACACCGGCCACGCGGCGACGACCGACCACGAGCACGCCATGGCCGACATGCCGGGCATGACCGCCCCCGCCAGCACGCCGCAGACCGTGCACATCAAGAACTTCGCCTTCGATCATCCTGTCGTGCACGTCAAGGCAGGCACGAAGGTCACGTGGATCAACGAGGACGCGGTGCCTCACAGCGTCACCGCCGGGACTCCCGGTCAAGACGCGCAGACGCGCGCCTTCGACTCGACGGGCGAAGCGAAAGGCAAGATGCAGTTGATGGCCCAAGGTCAAGCGTGGAGCTACACCTTCGACAAGAAGGGGACGTTCGAGTACTACTGCCTGCCGCATACCAACATGACCGCCACGGTCATCGTGGAATGACCTTCCCTCGGGGCCGCGCGAATGCGCGGCCCCGCCTCGCCCTACCAGGAGACGCATGCAGATCCTCACCGGCACCCTCTACGACCGCATGGGCGGCGCGCGAAGCGTCGAGAAGCTCGTGCACGCCTTTTACGACCAGGCGGCGCGCGACCCCGTCCTCTCCCCCGTCTTCACCGCCGCCGCGGCGGGCGACCCCGGCGCTTGGTGGGCGCGGCACCTGACGAAGATGGTGCGCTTCTGGACGAGCGTCTCAGGCGGACCGCCGTACTATCACGGCAGCCCCGTGCTCGCGCACGACGGCTTCGGGATCGAAGCGCGCCACTTCGACGCGTGGCTGACGTTGTGGCACGACGTTTTGTTCGACTCTCTCGAAGAGGACGTCGCACGCGAGCTTCTCGTGCGCGCCACCCGCATGCGGCACGTCCTAGAGCGCCACTTGAGCGGCGACGTCGGAAATTCCATGAACGCGTACGGCACCCGCCCCGAACGAGAACCGCAAGGAGGAAAACGATGAATTCCGAGCGCCCCGAATCCAACCCGCTTCCCGACGTCGCCTCCCATCCCGAAGTCAAGGTCTTTCGGCGCCGCCTCGATCCGCACGCCCGACTGCCCGAGCACACCCACAAGGGACGCGAAGTCGTCGTGACGGTCGTCTCGGGCGACCTCACGTTGACGCTCGGCGCGCAGGCGCGGTTCTTGACCGAGAATGACGTCGCCACCTTCGGCGGCGACGTCGTCACGAGCTTGCGAGCGGGCGAACGAGGAGCGGAATTCACCGTGACCCTCGTGCCCGTAACGGCCGTGCCACGAAGATAGACTTCGCCGTCGCCTTGATCGAGCCGACCGGCGAGAAGAGCATCCACCATTCGGCTGCCGGCGTTACAGCTCAAGAAGTCGGACGCCATCATGCCGAACGAGTGCGACGCGAGGACGTCGGGCGTACGCTCGTTTCGTGGGCGCGACTGTCACCAATCTGAGCTCGTGAAGTCGTGACGCCCGAGGGCTGTGAGACGAAGAGGCGGGCGGGTTGCACGTCGCGCCGAGGTGAACGCGAGCGCGCTTGTTCTCAAGAGACAGTGGAGCCCTCTTCACGCGGCGCTCGAGCGTGACTCGGGAAGCGTCGTTACCGTGAAGGCATGAACGATAAGCGTGTGCGGTCGCCGTGGTACTTGCCGCTCGTGGTGGGTGCTTTGACCCTCGGCATGGTCGCGTGCGCGCCCGAGCAGGAAACGACGGACTCGCGCTTGGAGCGAGACGTCGAGCAAGGCGTGCAGCGAAGCGTCGACGAGGTGCAGGAAAACGTGCAGCAGTTCGGGGAGGGCGTGCGCGACGTCGTCGACGACGCGTCGAAGGCCATCGACGACGTCGCGGACGGCGTGGAGCAAGGCGTGGAGAACGCGGTTCAGAACGGTCGCTGAGCGGCGGGCGGCGTTCACTTGGAAGTGAACGCCGCCCTTTTCGCTCTTGACATATTCCGGTATAGGCATATAATGAGATATGGCGAGAGCGGCCACCACCAGCGATGTCTTCAACGCCCTCGCCGAGCCGAAGCGGCGACAACTCGTGGATCTTCTCGCGAGCGGCGAACGCAGCGTAACCGACCTCGTCCGTCTGCTCGAACTCACCCAACCCGCCGTCTCCAAGCACCTGCGCGTCCTGCGCGACGTCGGGATCGTGCACGTTCGAGACGACGGTCGCCAGCGCCTCTACCGCCTCGATCCCCTTTCCCTGAGGCCCATCCACGACTGGGTGGCGCCTTACCAGCACCTCTGGAACCGCCGATTCGAAGCACTGGACAACGTGCTGGACGAACTCCAGCGACAGGAGGAACGAGATGACGGCAGCGAGTGAAGGCAAAACGGCGACGGTCACCCTTCCGAGCGACCGACAAATTCTCATCACGCGCGAATTCGACGCGCCCGCCCACCTTGTCTTCAAGGCGTTCACCACGCCCGAACTCGTGGGCCGCTGGTGGAGCGCCGACATGGGCGAAACCACACTCGTCGCCATCGACCTGCGCGTGGGCGGCGCGTGGCGGTACGTGATGGTCACGCATGACGGCGTCGAGGTCGCGTTCCACGGCGAGTACTTGGAAGTCGTCCCGAACGAACGCCTCGTTTCCACCGAAGTCTACGAGAACCTTCCGCCGGACGTTCCGCAAGAGACGGCCGTCAACACGGCGACGTTCACCGAAGAGAACGGTCGCACGATCCTCACCATCCTCGTCACCCACTCGACGCGCGAACACCGAGACGGCCATCTGAAGTCCGGCATGGAAGGCGGCTTGCAAAAAGCGCTGCACCTCCTCGAAAGCGTCGCCCGCGGCCTCGCCTGACTCGACATGCCGCACGTGGAACGCCGCCGCAACGACCTCGACCCCACGAAGTCACATCTCCGCGAGGTGCGGTCGGTTCGAGAACGTGGTCGGGGCGGCAGGCGAGAGCAAGCTCGGCGCGGATCTCCGTTCGAGCGACTGCGCGAAGAAGGCGCGACCTTGTCGGCGACGGCGCACGCGCTGAGGAAGCCGTCACGTCCGTCGCTCACCTACTGATGGGCCGCGTCGCCGAACGCGTTCCGCGCCCTGCGAAGGTGCCGGTGCTACTCGCGAGACCACGCGCCCACGACCTTCGAGACGCGGACAGCCGTGACAAGCGTGGCAATGCCCCGTGATGCCGCGCTCGAACGAAGCGAGACCGGCCTTTTCAGACGGTCTCGCCTTCGTCAAATCCTCTTGCGCTCTCCGGTCGGCCAAAGCGCGCCGAGGAACAGCAGCGCGGCGATCGCGACGCCGCCGACACGCTCGCCCGTCAACATGCCCGACCACGCGAGGGCGAGCTGCCACACGTGCAGCACGAAGAGGACGGCCATCAGCAGGCGCAGGAACACGAGTCGATTCATGACGAGAGTCTAACGTAACTTTCCGCCGCGTCCCGACGTCACTTCCCGGCGCTTCCCGGCAGGGGCGGCAGATTGGCGGCGAGGCGCGTCACGCGATCGGCGAAGTCGAGGATGGTCGTGCGCTGCTGACGCAAGTCCACGGCGACGTTGACGTTCGTGGCGGCGATGCGGCTTTGCAAGGCGCGCAAGTCGCTCGTCTGCCGATCGGCGGGCACGCGGGCGAGGGTCGCGGCGGCGTTTTGCAAGTTCGTGTTCGCCGTACCGAAGTTGCGGCGATCGAGATCGGCGGCGCTTTGGTACAAGCTCGCCCGCGTGGACTGCACGAGGGCCACCACGCGAGCGTCGTCACGCTGCTTCGTCGTGTCGTTCAAGTTCGAGCGCAACCCCGCCACGGGTCCCTGACCGACGTACCAACCCGCCCCGAACAGCACCACGCCGAGCACGAGGGCGAGCAGCAGACGCATCGGAAGACCGTTGGTACGCCGAGGTTCGGTCGAGCTTGGGTCGGTCATGATGGCACTCTACCGAGCGAGGCACGACCTTGCCTACGGTGGGAATCTATTTGGAAGCTTCAGCTCTCGATCGGGGCTCGGAACGCGAGCCTTTCGGCCAGCCTTCGCGTTGCCGCGCGCGATCTCCGTCCGCCTCCTCCGTCTGGTCGTGAAACAGGATTTGCCGTGTCGGAAAGGGAAGATCGATGCCCTCGGCGGTGAGCGCGTCCTTGAGAGCGTGCAGCACCTTGTCCTGGGACGCCAGCGCGTCACGTCGCTTCGGCGGATCGACCCACCAGCGCACGCGCAAGTTGACGGTGGTCCCGTCGAGTCCCACGACGAGCACTTCGGGCTTCGGATCGCTCTGCACGCCTTCGACGCCCGCCATCGTCCGCAAGATGACTTCCTTGGCGTGCGCGATGTCGTCGCCGTACCCGATCCCGACGTCGTACTGCACGCGCCTCACCGGGTACGCGGTGTTCACCGTGACACGCTGCGTGAACAGGTCCGAGTTCGGAATGACGACCTTGCGGTTGTCGTAGGTGCGCAGGATCGTCGCGCGAATCTGAATGTCCTCGACGGTGCCTTCCGAATCGCCCGTGACGATCTGGTCGCCAATGCGAAACGGACGCGTCAGCAAGATCAGCAGACCCGCGAGCAGATTTTGGAAGATGTCTCGAAACGCGAAGCCGATGGCCACGCCGCCCACGCCCAGCAAGCCCAGCAAGTCGCCGGGCCCGACGCTCGGAAACACGATCGTGATGGCGACGAGGATGCCCAAGACGAGGACGGTGCCCGACGCGAGCCGTCCGAGGACCTTGGCGAGGTTTCTCCCGTGCTCGCGCCCTCTCAGCATGCCCTCCACGCCCGACCGCACGAGACGCGCCACGAGCCAGAAGAGCAGCAGCACCACGAGGGCGATCACGATGTTCGGCAGCGACGCGATAAGGCTGTTGCCGATGTTCGTGAGGCGCCGAACGGCCACCCCGATGTCCGCGTTCACGCTTCCAGGGTGGCCGTTTCGAAGTGACGCCGAGTTGAGGCGAATGTCAAGCGAACTTGAAGTTCAGGCGATCTTCAACGAACGGTGAGCGCGCCGAGGCACATCTCGTCCTCGGTCCCTTCTCCCCAGATGACGTACCGCTGCGGTTGCACGCGCGTGTTGTCCCACGTGCAGGTGAGACGCACGGTGTCGCCGACTTGCAGTTTGACGGGCGTCTTGTAGAAGTAGTTGCCTTGCCAGTGGAAGTCCCACGCGGGAATGTCGAGCAGCACCTTCTCGGTCGGCTTGCCGGGATTGAGGATCAGCTTGATGGCCTTGCCGCGCGTGTGCATGTGCAAGATCGCGCCGAGCGCCTCGCGATTGACGCTCACGGTGCGGTCGCACGAGCTCGTGACGTTGTTCGCCGGCTGCTTGGCGAGGTCCTCGGCGTTCGCTCCGCACGACACCAGCAATCCCTGTGACAAGTTCAGCGCGCCCTGCCCGCCCTTGCGAACCGCCGCCCGCAGCGCCTCGCGGCGCGTGCACGCGGCCGACTTGTCGGTCGCGTCGCAGGGAATCTCGACGGGGCCCGCCAAGACGAACAAGCGCAAACGGTCGAGGGCGGCGCCTTCGGGCGCGAGCTGCAACTTCACGGCGGAACGGTCGGGCTTGTCGCCCGCGGCGAGATTGTAGTGCACCTGCATCACGACGAGCCCCCCGGCGGGCATCAAGACGCCCGTGCCGTTCGGGAAGACGGTGGGAACCGTGCCGGGCGTCCACGTTCCGATCACGCCCGCGAGGCCTGCCGTGCCGCCCACCTCGGGGCCACCGAAGCACGTCCAGCCGTCACGACCGTCCTGCCCGTTCTTCGCGAGGGCTTCCTCGCGGACGTCGGCGCTCACTTGATACAAGATGACGTGATGCACTTGCGCGCCGACGTTCGGCAGGATGTCGTAGCCGGTCACGAAGCGATCCTTCTTCAATCCCGGGTCGAGGACGAAGCAGCGGTAGTCGTCGGTGAGCTTCTCGTCGGGCGCGTACGCCTTGGGCATGGTGAGGGTCATGTCGGCGCGTACCGCCACGACGTTGGGCTTCGGAACGGCCGCCGCCTTCGCGGGGTCACCGAGGGGCGCTCCCGCCTTTGCCCACGCCACGAGCGTGCCGATTTGGCGGGGCGTGAGGCGCCGTTCGTTTTGCAGGGGCGGCGAATCGGGGCCCGGCATCCACGGCGGCATGTGACCGCTCGACACGGCGGCGGCGATGTCGGGCGCCATGCGCTTGGCGAGATCCGCGTCACGCAAGCTGAACGGCGCGATGCCTCCGGGCATATGGCAGCCCGCGCAGTTCGCTTCCAGGATCGGGCGAACGTCGCCGTGGTACGTCGGCGTGGACGAGGGCAGGACCATCGGAAGCGTCTTCGTCGACTCGGGCGTGTTCATGCCGTGCGAATCGTGCGACGCGGGCGGGGTCGAGGAGCCTCCCTGCGCGAGCACGATTCCGACGCCGAGCGCGGCGGTCGCCGCGACGGCCGCGAGAATGGCTTTCTTCATGAAGTCATTGTGCGCGCACCTCGTCGCCAGTGGATGAACGCGCGGCGGAAATCTCGGGCTCCTTGGAGTACAGTGACGGCGACATGAAAACGCCGCGCGTTCCGAGAGTCAGCACCTTTTCGATCGTCGCCCGCGATCCTGCCAGCGGGGACTTCGGCATCGCCGTCGCCAGCAAGTTCCTCGCCGTTGGCGCCGTCGTTCCGGGCGCGCGCGCGAACGTCGGCGCGGTCGCCACGCAGTCGTACGCGAACTTGCGCTTCGTGCCTCAAGGGCTCGACCTGCTCGCGGCGGGCGCGTCTCCGCAAAGCGTCCTGGAGACGTTCCGGCGCACCGACCCCGATCTCCACACGCGTCAGTTCGGCCTCGTGGACGCCCTCGGAGAGGCGCTGACCTTCACGGGCGGCGGTTGCCATGATTGGGCGGGCGGCCTCACGGGCGACGGAGTCGCCGTGCAAGGCAACCTTCTCGCGGGCGAGGGCGTCGTGTCCGACATGCTTCGCGCGTATCAGGAAGGCGAGGCGGCGAGCTTTCCGCGCCGTCTGCTCGCCGCCCTGAAAGCCGGGGACGGCGCGGGCGGCGATCGGCGCGGGCGTCAGTCGGCGGCTCTGCTGGTGGTGGGCGCGGGCAAAGGGTACGGCGGCACCTCGGACGTCGCCGTGGACTTGCGCGTCGACGACCATGGCGATCCTGTCACGGAACTCGCGCGCCTCATGGGCGTTCACGAGTTGCTGTTCACGCGCCCGACGAGCACGCGCGCCCTGACCTCCGAAGACATCTCTTGGCTGCAAGGCGTCCTGAGAACCCACGGCCTGCGTGGAGGTGAACCGAGCGGCGAATGGGACGAGGAGACGCAGGCAGGCTTGCGGACCTTGTACGGCGCCGAGAACCTCGAGGAGCGCTTCGTGGAGGGACCTCACGTGGACGCCGAGGCTTGGGCGTACTTCCGCTCGCGGTATTGAACGCGGCCGTCGAAGGCGAAGTTGTCCGCGTCGCGGCGTTCGTGCGGCGGGTGAGTTCGGCGAACTTCGTGGTCGTTCCCGCTTGACGTCTTCGTTGGCACTAAGCTGAAGGCATGCGGCTTTCGAGTACGGACGTGTACGCGTTTCAAGCGCTCGGCTATTTGGGACTGCAAGACCTGGAGCGTTGGGTGAGCAGCGACGAGGTGAGCGAGAAGACGGGCGTGGCCAGGCCGTATCTGGTACGCATCCTGGCCGCGCTGAGCGCCAAGGGCATCGTGAAGAGCAAGAAGGGCATCGGCGGCGGATACAAGCTCGCCCGCAAGCCCAGGCTGATCTCCTTGTGCGAAGTCGTTCGGGCCGTGGACGGGCCCGTCGCGCCTTTGTCGTGCATTTCGCTCAATTGGCACGAGGATTGCGTGGAGCAGGATCGATGCCACGCACGCAACACGGTGTACGTGAGGATGAGGGACGCCATGCTGGCGGTGCTGCAAGAGTTCAGCGTGGAGGATTTGGTGATCGACGCCCGGCAAGGAGTGAGTTACGGGTATTGCCTGGAGCATTTGTTGCGTCCGAACGTGTGAGGCAAAAACGGGCGCCTCGGGTGCCGCAGCATCGCCGAGGTGAGCGGAAAGAGCCGCCTTCTCCCCGCCGAGCAGGAGGCTCGCCGTCGCGGCAAGGCGGCGCACTCCTCGAGACTCAGAGGTTCGATCCGCTTGAAACCCAGCGTCCATTGGCTCTCGTCAACGCCCTGAATCCGAGCGGCCGCCCGGCTTGACGGCTCGCGGGACGGTCGGTTGGTCTCCTCTCTTGGGTGATGCTTCGGCGGGCCGGGCGACTCCTCGAAGGGTCTAGACCTATTATTGACAAATCATGTCTCTTATTACAGCATAGGGGGCAACCCGCTTCGCGGGACCCATTCGATTCTTTCAGCGCACCTTTCATCGGTGCGAAGGTCAACTCTTGCCATCGGAGGCCCCATGTCGAACATCGAAGCTCTCAAGAAGGAAACGCCGCCGTTCGAGATCCTCGACGACATCTACCGCTGGGCGGCGGCGGGCGAAGTCGATTCCGAAAAGCTCGACTTGGCCAAGTGGTACGGCGTGTACCCTCAACGTCCCGCCGAGGACGGCTACCTCATGTTGCGCGTCAAGATTCCCAGCGGCGGTTACGACGCGCGCATCCTGCGCGTGCTGGCGGGCATCTCCGAGGACTTCGCGCGCGGAACGCTCGACGTGTCGGACCGCCAAGCGTTCCAATTCCACTGGCTGCGCATCCAAGACGTTCCCGAGATCTTCTCGCGCCTCGAAGCGGTCGGCTTGCACTCGAAGGGCGCGTGCGGCGACACGGTACGCGCCGTGATCGCCTCTCCGCTCGCAGGCCTCGACGCCCGTGAAGTCATCGACGTGCGAGGCGTGTCCGAGCAACTTCACCATCACTTCAGCGGCAACCCCGAGTTCGGTGACTTGCCGCGCAAGTTCAAGGTCAGCGTGACGGGCGTGCCGACCCTCGAAGGCATCCACCTCGTCAACGACATCGGCTTCCTCGCGCACGAAGTGAACGGTGAAGTCGGGTTCGACGTGTGGGTCGGCGGCGGCCTCGGCGCGGTCGCGCACCTCGCCGAGCGCCTCGGGGTGTTCGTGAAGGAGGACGAGGTGCTGGAAGTCGCGCGAGCGATCACGGCCGCGTACCGCGACCACGGATACCGTCAAAACCGCAAGAAGTCGCGCCTGAAGTACCTCATCGTCGACATGGGCGTGGAGCAGTTTCGCGAGGTCGTCGAGACGCAGTACCTCGGGCGCAAGATGGCGGACGGCCCGAGCGCGCCCGTGGCTCGCTTCGGTGGCAACGACGTGCTCGGCGTGCATCCCCAGAAGGACGGACGCTTCTACGTGGTCGTCGCGACGACGGTGGGACGCATCGATCCTTCGAAGGCGCGTCGACTCTCCGACCTCGCCGAGCGTTACGGTGACGGCGAGCTTCGCAACACGCCCTTTCAAAACATCCTGATTCCCAACGTCAAGGGCGAGGACGTCGATGCCTTGAGCGCCGAGCTGGCCGAGCTGAACCTCGCGCCGAAAGTCAGCATTCGCGGCACGACGATCGCGTGCACCGGCATCCAGTTCTGCCGTCTCGCCCTCACGGAGACGAAGTCGCGCACGGCAGCCCTCGTGGACTACCTGGAGCTGAAGTTCCAAGACCTCGACGTGCCGTTCACGATCAACATCACGGGCTGCTCGAACGCCTGCACGCGCTACCAAGTCGCCGACCTCGGGTTCATGGGCGCGCAGCACAGCGGCGAGGAAGTGTACAACGTGCACCTCGCCGGAAGCCTCGGCGAAGCGCAGCGCGTCGGCATCAAGCTCAAAGGTCGCGTGAAGGCGACGGAACTGCACTTGTACACCGAGCGCGTCCTCGCGGATTTCCGCGCGCACCGTCTGCTCGACGAGTCCTTCGTGCAGTTCGTGGACCGCGTTGGCAGCGAGCGCTTCTTGCCCGACGTCGTTCTCGGAGCGGTCCTCGCGTGAGCGACGCGTCGGGGCGAGTCGTGTGGCTCACGGGCCTCTCGGGCGCGGGCAAGACGACCCTCGCCCGCGCCGTGGAGCGCGAGTTGATGACGCGCGGCGTGCCGGTGGAGGTGCTCGACGGAGACGCCGTGCGCGAACACTTGTCCAAAGGTCTCTCGTTCACCCGCGAGGACCGCGACACCAACGTGCGGCGCATCGCGTTCGTGGCGGGCCTTCTCGCGAAGCACGGCGTGACGGTGCTCGTGAGCGCCATCAGTCCTTACCGCGACACGAGAGACGCCGTGCTCGCCGAGCTTCCGAACGCCGTGGAGGTGTTCGTGGACGCGCCGCTCGACGTGGTGACCGCGCGGGACGTGAAGGGCTTGTACGAAAAGGCCTTGCGCGGCGAGATTTCGCACTTCACGGGAGTCAGCGATCCGTACGAGGCGCCGCTCGCTCCGTCGGTGCACGTCAAGACCCACGAAGTGACGGTCGAGGAAGGCGTGGCGCTCGTCGTGGAGTCGCTGGGAGTCGAGCGTGAGCTTGCCGTCGTTTGAAGCGGGTACGTCTCCGCTGGAGGTGATCGCCTGGGCGCTCGAAACGCATCCCGACCTCGTCATGCCGAGCGCGTTCAACCTCAACGGCGTCGTCCTGATCGACTTGGCCGCGCGCGTCGGCTTTCGAGGCGAGGTGCTGTTCGTCGACACGGGCTATCACTTTCCCGAGACGCTGGCGACGCGCGACCGCCTCGCCGAGCGTTACGCGTCGCTCGACTTCGTGACCTTGAGCGCGGACCTTCCCGACGACCGGCTGTTTTTGACGGACGTGGACGGTTGCTGCGCGGCGCGCAAAGTGGCGCCGCTTCAAGCGTACCTCGCCGAGAAGCGTCCGAGCGCCTTGCTGAACGCCCGGAGCCGCGAGCAGACGACGGACCGCGCCGAGATTCCCTTCGTGGAGGAAGGTGCTCGGCGCAAGATCAATCCGCTCGCGCACATGACGCGAACGACGCTCGAGCAGTACGCGCGGCACCATGACCTGCCCGTGAATCCCTTGTACTGGGACGGCTTCTTGTCGGTCGGATGCGCGCCGTGTACGCGAGCGGTTCGCCCCGGCGAGGACGCGCGGGCGGGTCGCTGGGCGGGCCAGGGCAAGACCGAGTGCGGCCTGTGGGTCGGAGAGCAAGCTCTTTGAGCGTGAAGAAAGGACATTCGCTTTGACGTTGATCGCCGATTCGTTGCCGCGCCCCTTGGGCGGCTCGCTCGTATGGCGCGTCGGGGGCTTGGATGCCGCCGAACTCGCGGAACTTCCTCGGTTGGAACTCGGCGCGCGTAACCTCGCCGACCTCGAACTCATCGCGACGGGCGTGTACTCGCCCCTCACCGGCTTCATGGGTGAGGCCGACTACTTGGGCGTCATCGAGCGCATGCGTCTCGCCAGCGGCGTGCCGTGGAGCGTGCCGATCACCCTCGGCGTGAATCGCGAGGACGCGCGGCGGTACCGTGGTCGGGTCGCCCTCACGCGCGCAGGCGAAATCGTGGGCGTGCTGGACGTGCGCGAGCAGTACAGCGCCCGCAAGAGCGTCGAGGCGCGCGAAGTGTACCGAACGCAAGACGAGGCGCATCCCGGCGTGGCCGCGTTGTACGCACAAGGCGACGTCAACCTCGCGGGCGACGTGACCTTGCTGCGGCTCGACCGCGGGCCGTTTCCGTCGCATCATCACACGCCGAGGGAAACGCGGGACGCGTTCGCGGCGCGAGGTTGGCGCACCGTCGTCGCGTTTCAAACCCGCAACCCCATCCACCGCGCTCACGAGTACCTGCACAAAGTCGCGTTGGAGCAGGTGGACGGCCTCTTTTTGCATCCGCTCGTCGGCGAGACGAAGTCGGACGACGTTCCCGCGCGGGTGCGCATGAAAGCGTACGAAGCGCTGTTGGAGCACTACTACCCGGGCACGCGAACGCTGTTGAGCGTGTACCCGGCGGCGATGAGGTACGCGGGGCCGCGCGAGGCGGTGCTGCACGCGCTGTCTCGGCGCAACTACGGCGTGACGCACTTCATCGTGGGACGCGACCACGCGGGCGTCGGCAATTACTACGGAACGTACGACGCGCAAGAGATCTTCTCGGCGTTTTCGCGCGAGGAGCTCGACGTGGAGATCTTGAAGTTCGAGCACACCTTCTACTGCCGTAAGTGCACGCAGCTCGTGTCGCCACGTACCTGCCCGCACGACCACGGACATCACCTCGTGCTGAGCGGCACGAAGGTGCGAGAGTTGCTCCGTTCCGGAGCGTCCCTGCCCTCCGAGTTCACGCGGCCCGAAGTGGCCGAGGTCCTCCGCGCGGCGTACACCGAGAAGTGAGCGCATTCACCGAATCCTTCGTCGTCCGTCCTTATTGTTGACAAGTTAGATCACCTTTGGTGATCCACGGAAAGTACACCATGAAAAAAATTCTTAAAGTCACGACCTTGCTGCTGAGCGCCGCCCTCCTGGGCGCGAGCACCACGAACGCCCAAACCGCCCGCGTGGTTCGCATCGGCATCTTCCCGAACGTCACGCACGCCGCCGGGCTCGTCGCCATCGAGCGCGGCCTGTTTCAAAAAGAGCTCGGCAATGTGAAGCTCGAAGTGCGCGAATTCGCGAACGGTTCGCAAATCAACGAGGCGTTCGCCGCGAACGCCATCGACTTCGCGTACGTCGGCCCCGGCCCGGCCATGAACGGCTTTCTGCGCGGCCTGCCGATCAAGGTCATCGCGGGCGCGGCGGGCGGCGGCGCGGTTTTGGTGTCGCGCGGTGACGTCAAGATCGTGGGCGGCGTCAAGGGCCTCGCGAGCAAGAAGGTCGCTGTTCCGACGCGCGGCTCCACGCAAGACATCTCGCTGCGTCACCTGCTGAAGGAAAACGGCCTCGCGCCGACCGACTTCGGCGGCAACGTCACCATCGTTCCGATCGATCCCGCCAACATGCCCGCCGCCTTCGCGAGCAAGCAAGTCGACGCGGCCCTCGTGCAAGAACCGTGGGGCGCCGTCCTCGAAGCGCAAGGCGCCAAGCTCGTCTTGAACGAAAAGCGCATCTGGAAGGGCGGCGACTACACCACGACCGTCCTCGTCGGCAACACGAAGTTCATGGACGCCAACCCCGAGATTACCAAGGACATCTTGCGCGGTCACCTCGCGGGCATCGCGTTCATCAAGAAGAGCAACGCCGCCGCGCAAAAAAGCATCAGCGACGAGATCGCCGCCATCACGCGCCAACGCCCTGACCGTGACGTGCTCTTCAAGGCGCTCGCGCGCACGAAAGTCACGTGGGAAATCGACCTCAAGACGCTGGCCGAATACGCCCAGCTCAACAAGGAAGCGGGCTTCGCGCGGGACATCCCCGATCTCGACAAGTTCGTGGACCTCTCGCTCATTCGAAGCCTCGTGAAGTGACGAACTCGGGGGGCAGACGCGACGGTGTGTCCCCTTGGATGAAGCAAGCCTGAGCCGATTCGCAGCGAAAGCCGCACGTTCCAAACGCGGCGGTCGTGTTTTCTGAAGTGCAAGCGGGTCACGTACGGACGAGGTCCGATCGAGGAGGTCGAGATGCGACGAAGTTACTGGTTGACGACGATTTTATGCCTCACCGTGAGCGCGAGCGCTCAGCAGGCCACGACGGTGAGGCTCGGCTTTTTCCCGAACCTCACGCACGCCGCCGCCCTCGTCGCACTGGAACGCGGGTACTTCCAAAAGGAGCTCGGCAAAGTCAAGCTCGAAGCTCGTGAGTTCGTCGCCGGAACCGCCCTCAACGAAGCCTTCGCGGCCGGGCAGATCGACGTCGCCTACATCGGCCCCGGTCCCGCCATCAACGGCTTCACGCGCGGTTTGCCCATGCAAATCGTGGCGGGCGCGAGCAACGCGGGCGCCGTGCTCGTCGCCCGTTCGGACGTCAAGATCACGGGCGTCAAAGACCTCGCCGGGAAGCGCGTGGCCGTGCCCTCCCTCGGCAACACCCAAGACATCTCGCTGCGCCACCTGCTCAAAGAAAACGGGCTGCGCTCGCAAACGGACGGCGGCAACGTCACCGTCGTTCCGGTCGCGCCCGCCGACGTCGCCGCCGCCTTCGCCAGCAAGCAGATCGACGCGGCCCTCGTGCCCGAACCGTGGGGCGCCTTGCTCGAAACGCGCGGCGGGCGGGTCGTCGGAAGCGAAAAGACGATTTGGCGCGGCGGCGACTACCCGACCACCCTCATGATCGTGAACACCAAGTTCGCCGCGCAGAATCCCGACCTCGTCAAGGCGATGCTGCGCGCCCACCTCGCCGCCGTGCGCTTCGTGAACACCAGCAAACCGGCCGCGCAAACGGCGATCGCGCGCAAGCTCAAAGAGCTCACGGGCGAAAGCGTCGACGCGCGGGTGCTGCAACGCGCCCTCGCCCGAACGGAGATCACCGCGAGCTTCGACCTCGACGCCCTCAAGGAATACGGCGAGCTCAACAAGGAGGCAGGCTACACGCGCACCTTGCCCGACTGGGAAAAGCTCGTGAACCTCGAACTTCTCAAGTCGCTGGGGGGACGCTGAGTGACGACGCTTCCCGCACCCGTTCGGCGCCGATCGCACGGTTGGATTTCCCAACTCGTCGGCGTGGCCGCCTTGCTGCTCGTGTGGTGGTTTTTCACCAAGGTTCGGCCTCTCTTTCCGTCGTACGTCCTGCCCGCCCCGGACGCCGTGTTGAAAGAGCTGCAGTACGGCCTGTTCGGCGAGCTGCCCGACGGGCGTCTGGGAGTCTCCATCATCAATTCGCTCCGGCGTGTCGCGATCGGGTACGTGACGGCGCTCGCGCTCGGCCTCGGCTTCGGCATGGTGCTCGCCGCTTCGAAGAGCGTGCGTGACGTCGTCGGCGGGTGGCTGACAGCCGTTCAGAGCATTCCCAGCATCGCCTTCGTGCCGTTCGCGATCTTGCTGTTCGGCCTCAACGACCGCGCGGTGCTGTTCGTGGTGATCCTCGAGGGGTTCATTCCGGTGACGCTCGCCGTGTCGAGCGCCCTGCAAAACGTTCCGCCCGGCTGGCGCACGGCGGGGCGGACGCTCGGGGCCTCCAGCACGCAGTTGTTCACGAAGGTCCTGCTGCCCGCCAGCTTGCCGAACCTCGCGACGGGCGCGCGGCTCGCGTGGAGCTTCTCTTGGCGCGCTTTGATCGGGGCGGAATTGCTCACGGCGAATCCCGGGCTCGGGCAAGCGCTGGAAATCGGGCGCAACACCGCGAACATGGCCCTCGTTCTCGCGACGATCCTCATCGTCGGCGTGCTCGGCGGCTTGTTCGACGCCGTATTGCACGTGCTGGAAACGCGGGTGCGTCGAAATTACGGCCTGGAGGTGTTGTCATGAGCTTGGTGCAAAATCGAAACATGAACTTCGCGTCGACGAACGTCCCGACGGCGCGCCCCGCTTTGAGCGGCGTGGGCGTCTCGTACCGTTACGCGTCGAACGAAGGCATCGGTCCGCTCGACTTCGTGGTACCCGAAGGGCAATTCGTGGGCGTCGTCGGCGAGTCGGGCAGCGGAAAGTCGACGCTGCTGGGCCTCCTGGCAGGTTTCTTGAAGCCGCAGCAAGGAACGCTCGACGTGCTGGGCGAGTCCGCGCGCGGACCGGCGCGTGACGTGACGCTCGTTCAGCAGGAGCACGCGCTGTTTCCGTGGAAGGACGTGCTCGGCAACGTCGCCTTCGGGTTGGAAGTGCGCGGCGTGCCGAGCAAGGAACGCGAGGAACGCGCCCTCGAATCGCTTCGGCTTGTCGGACTCGAGGCGTTGGCGCGCCGCCGTGTGCACGAGCTCAGCGGCGGGCAACGTCAACGCGTGTCGCTCGCCCGCGCGCTCGCGGTGCGTCCGAAGGTGCTGCTGCTCGACGAGCCGTTCAGCGCGCTCGACGCGAGCACGCGCGAGGACCTCGGCGAGACGTTGCGGCGCGTATGGCAAGCACAAGGCTTCACGGTCGTTCTCGTGACGCACCACCTCGACGAAGCCCTCGCGCTCGCCGAGCGGGTCGTGGCTTTGCGCCGGGGTGCGGTCGTGCTGGAAGCCGAGGTGCGCGCCCTGGATCTCGCGACCTTGCGCGCCGCCTTGACGCACGATTGAAGGGCGTCTTGTAAGAGGAATGTCATGCGCCGCGCGTCATCATTCCTCACGTGAAGAAAACTCGACTTTTGAACGCCGTGCTGCTCACGGCGTTCCTTCTCACGCCGGGTGTCAGTGCCGCCCGCGTCAAGATCGCGCTCATCACACCTCAAAGCGGGCCGCTCGCGCCTCAAGGCGACTCGGCGAAGCTCGGCGCGCAACTCGCCCTCGCCGACCTCAAGGGCGAGCTCGACAAGGCCGACTTGCAAGTCAGCCTCGAGGTGTTCGACGAGCAAAATGCGACGGTCGCCGCGAGCGCCGCGAAGGACATCGCCGCCGATCCTTTGATGCTGGGCGTGCTCGGCCCGACCTTTTCGGGCGCGGCCATGCTCGTCTCGGAGGTGCTGCGGCCCGCCCGCGTGCCGATGATCACCGCTTCCGCGACGGCCAACGAGATCACCGACCGCGCCTACTCGAACGTGAACCGCCTCGTCGCGCGCAGCGACGCGCAAGGCGCCGTGATCGCGCAGTATCTGTCGGACGACACGGCGCGCCGCCGCGTTCTCGTCGTGTCGGACAACACGACCTTCGGCAACTCGCTCGCCGACGAGTTTCGCGACGGCGCGCGCGGCAAGAGCCTCACGATTCTCGGGCGCATCAACGGCCCGAAGGCGGACTTTTCCGACATCTTGGACGCCGTGAAGTCGAACCGACCGGACGCGGTGTTCTTCAGCGGCAACCCCGACGTCGCCATCAACTTCCTGAAAGCCCTCAAGGCGGCGGACATCAGCTTGCCTGTCGTGGGCGGAAGCACCTTCGAGGACCCGGGGGTGCTCCGCACGGCGATCGGCCTCGGCCAAGAGCTCACGTACACGACGACGTTCGGGACGATCAACCGCTTCAGCGCCGCCACGGAGTTCACGACCCGCTACCGCGCCGCCTTCGACAAGACCCCGAACATCTTCAGCGTGTTCATGTACGACGCGACCCGTACGATGTTGGCAGCGCTGCTCGACGCGCGCGCCCGCGCGAATCGCACGCCGACCCGCACGCAAGTCGCGGCCGCCGTTCGCCGCGTGCGCCTCACGGACGCCGTCACGGGATCCATCA
This sequence comes from Deinococcus yavapaiensis KR-236, assembly GCF_003217515.1. Taxonomy (NCBI): domain Bacteria; kingdom Thermotogati; phylum Deinococcota; class Deinococci; order Deinococcales; family Deinococcaceae; genus Deinococcus; species Deinococcus yavapaiensis. Next base: position 410,937 of record NZ_QJSX01000001.1, read on the forward strand.
GCTTCAACGCTCGCGGCGACCGTGCCGTCGCGCCGCTGTTCGTCATGCGTCTCGCCAAGGGATCGACGTTTCCCGACACGCTCGAAGTGCACCTCGTGCGACCGTCGCGCTGACCTTCCGGGCTCCACCCGCCTCCACCTTGCCCTCATCCGTTGCGGTGCTCGCCCCATGATGGTAGGAGGCATGATTACCGAACCGAACTTCGTTTTGTTGCACGGCCTGGGATCGTCGAGCCACTTGTGGGTGCATGTCGCCGAAAACCTCGCCGGCGTGCGTCCGCTTCACCCGGACTTGCCGGGTTTCGGCAGCGAGCAAGCTTCGCGCGCGCGTGACGTGGCCGGGTTGGCCGACTTCGTGGCAAGTTGCGTGCATCGAGCAGGCTTCGAGCGCTTCGTGCTCGTCGCGCACGACTTCGCTGCCGGAATCGCGGTGGAGGTCGCGGCGCGAGGGCTGTCGGGCCTCGTCGGCCTCGGCCTCGTCTCCCCTGCTCCGCTGCGCGCCGAGTTGCCGCGCGACCTGCTCGACCGTCTGATGTCGCTGCCAGGCGACGAGGCGGCCTTGCGCGCCTACTACCGAAGCGCCGTGAATCGCGAGTGCGCCTTAGAAGACGTGGAGACGCTCGTACGAGACGGCGTGCGCTGTGATCCGCACGAATGGCGCGCGTGGCTCACCGAGCGACGCGACTTGCGCGAAGAGGCGTCGCGCGTGACCGTCCCGACCTTGATCCTCACGAGCGACGCGGCATTCGACGAGGGCGACTTCTCGAATCTGAAGGAAGTGACGCGTCTGCACCTCGAAGGAGTGGGCGCGTACCCGGCGTTGGAGGCCCCGAGGCAGGTGACGAAGCACCTCCTGCATTGGACGAGGACGACGCTGCGTGACGTGACGGACGGCTCGAACGCTCAGTAGATCTGCAGCGCACCCGCCTCGACGCACGCGCGGAGGTCCGTCACCTCGCCGATGACGTCGCCGTCGAGGTGGGCGTGCGTCGGCGTCTGCCAGCGCAGGCGAACGTCCTTGCCTTTCCAGCAGCGCACCCGAGGATCGTCGAGGTGGGCGCCGCGCAGCACCATGCCCATGAGGCGCAGAAGCTGTCCGCGCGTGACACCCTTGCCGAGCACGACGTCGAGGCAGCCGTCGGACGGATCGGAGTCGGGGCTGATGCGAAACCCGCCGCCGTAACGCGTGCCGTTCATCACGGCGACGAGGGTGCACGGCCCCGCGTACGTGACGTCACCGTCGACCACCACTTCGACGTCGGGCGCCCGCAAGTCCTTGACGCCGTTGAGGGCGCTCCACGCGTAGCGGCCGAAGCCGTTCAACCACGCGGGCGCGTCGCTCATCTTGGCGGTGATTCGAGCGTCGAAACCCATCCCGAGGCCGTTGACGAGTACGCGCGAGCCCAGCGGCGTCTTGACACGAACCGCGTCGAAGGGGCGTGGTGGGCTCGAGAGGCGAGCGAGGGCGCCCTCGAAATCGCCGCTTTTCAATCCCAGCATTCCCGCGAAGTCGTTGCCGCTTCCGAGGGGAACGATGCCGAGGGGACGTCCCGTTCCCACGAGGGCGGGCAGCAAGGCGCTCACGGTGCCGTCGCCGCCCACGGCGAGCAGCGGTTGGGAAGCGGGCAGCTCGTGGACGCGCGCGAGCGCGGCGGACGGGTCGTGCGCGAGGATCACGTCGAAGGCGAGGCGGCGCGTTCGAAGCGCGCGTTCCAGCAACGGCCAAGTGCGCATCGCGAGACCGCGGCCCGCGTGAGGATTCAGCACGACCGCGAGCGGCACCGCGTCCACCTGATCAGATTGTGAGCGTTGGGACAAGGAGGCGCTCATGCGCTTTCAGTGTGACACGAAGCACATGAGGAGTCCTGAGCCGAAAGGCTCAGGACTCCTCGGCAACAACGACGATTACAAGGCGGGCGTGAAGACGAGGCCAGGCTGCCAATCGCGCGGCCGCTCCGAGAAGCCGAAGTACCACGCGACGGCTTCGGCGATGCGTCGGCCCGCGTGGCCATCACCGTAAGGATTTGCACGGCCCCGCATGTCGCCGAGTTCCGCTTCGTTCGACAGCAAATCGCTCAAAACGCGCGTCACCTCGGCGCGTTCGTTTCCGGCGAGCTTCAAAACACCGGCGTGCAATCCCTCGGGGCGCTCGGTGACGTTGCGCAGCACGGCCACGGGCACGCCGAGGCTCGCGCCTTCCTCTTGCAAGCCGCCCGAGTCGGTCGCCAGCAGATCGGACACGGCCATGAGCGCGGCCATCTCGTCGTAGGCGAGCGGATCGACGAGTTCGAAGTTCGGAACGCTCGACAAGGTAGGCACGACGGCCTCGCGCACGGCGGGATTGAGGTGCACGGGATACACGAAGTGCCGTTCGGGATGCGCGAGCGCCACGTCGCGCAAGGCGAGGGCGAGCTCTTCCATCACGGGCAGGTTTTCACGTCGGTGCATCGTGACGGTCACGAGGCGCTTGCCGCGCCAAGCTTCGCGTAGCGTGGAGCGGGCGGCGACGTCACGCACGGCGTCCACGGCGGTCTGCCCTGTCACGAAGATGCCTTCGGGCGACTTGCCCTCGTTCAGCAGGTTCTGCTTCGACAAGGCGGTCGGAGCGAAATCGAGCGTCGTGAGGACGTCCGTGAGCTTGCGGTTGGCTTCCTCGGGGAACGGCTCGCCCATGTTGCCGCTGCGCAATCCCGCCTCGACGTGCCCGACCTTGATGCCCGACACGAACGCCGCGTACGCCATGCAAAACGTCGTGGTGGTGTCGCCGTGCACGAGAACCATGTCGGCGTTCATCGCCGTGAGCTTCGCCGCCGCTTGCGGAATGATCTTCGCGCTGAGGTCGGCGAGCGTTTGACGGTCGGTCATGACGCTGAGGTCGTCGTCGGGTTGGATGCCGAAGACGTTGAGGGCCGAGTAGAGCTGCTCCTTGTGCTGCCCGGTCACCAGGACGAGGGTACGCAGGCCGGGCGTGGCGCGCAAGGCGGCGATGACAGGAGCCATCTTGGTGGCTTCGGGCCGCGTGCCGAAGGCGACGACGACCGTTTTGGAGTCGGACACTTGGGTCATTGAGGTGTTTCCTGAAGTTCGCGCGCGAGCGCCTTGACGCGCCGAAAGGCGACCCACGCGAGGCAGGCGGCGATCACTACGACGACGGCGAGCACGACGATCGGTTGCACGCTTTGCAGCAACATCCCGACGACGCAAAACGCCAAGGTGATCGCCCAGATGATGATGCTCGCGCGGCGAGCGCCGAAGCGCGAGAAGAGACGGTGATGAATGTGGGTCTTGTCGGGCTGGGCGGGCGACACGCCGCGCCGCAGACGCCCGATCACGACTTGCGTGGTGTCGAGGATCGGAAGCGCGAGGATCAGCAGGGGCGCGGCGAGCGAGAGGCTCGCGGAGAGCTTCGTCGTGCCGAGCAACGCGACCGCCGCGAGCGTGAAGCCGATGAGGGTGGCGCCCGCGTCGCCCATGATGATGCGGCTGGGATTGAAGTTGTAACGCAGGTAAGCGAGCGTCGAACCGGCGAGGCCCGCGAGCAGCACGACGGCCGCGCCGCGATCCGGGAATTGCGCGGCGACGGCGAGCATCACCATCGATCCGACGAAGCCGATGCCGCCCACGACCCCGTCCACGCCGTCCATAAGGTTCACGGCGTTCGTGATTCCGACGATCCACAGCCACGTCACGAACACCGACAGCGGACCGGTCATGCCGAGCAACTCTTCGGGCCAAAAGGACAAGGTGGTGAGGTCGATGCGCAGGCCGTTCACGATCAGCAGCAAGGCGCACACGGTCTGCACGAGGATGCGGAAGGAAGGCGGCAGTTCGAATTGGTCGTCGATGAAGCCGACGAGCACGAGCAGGGCCGCGCCGAGCAGGATCGCGAGCACTTGAATCTGCACGCTCACCACCCCGATGGGCCGCAGCGCCCACACGACGAGGACGGGCAGAATGAATCCCGCGAAGATCGCGAGTCCGCCCGCGTTCGGCAGAGGCGCCTTGTTGAGTCGCCGCTCGTTGGGCATGTCGGCCCAGCCGACTTTGATGGCGAACTCGCGAACGCGGGGAATGAAGCGCCACGTGAACACGGCGGCGGCCACGAAGGTCAGGGCGACGCTCCAAAAGCCCAGGCCCAACGGCTCGGCGACGCCGAGGGATTTCAGGAATTCCAGCATGAAGGACTCGACCGTACCTTACTTCGTGCCGTACAGGCGGTCGCCCGCGTCACCGAGTCCGGGCACGATGTACCCGTGGTCGTTGAGACGCTCGTCGATGGCGGCCGTGACGATCTCGGTGTCAGGATGCGCGGCGTGCACCTTCTCGATGCCTTCGGGCACGCTGAGGATCGACAAGAGCTTGATGGAGCGCGCGCCCGCCTCCTTGAGGGTGTCGATCGCGGCGACCGCGCTGCCCCCGGTGGCGAGCATCGGGTCGAGCAGGAACACGCGCCGTTCGGAGATGTCTTGCGGAACTTTCGAGTAGTACGCGACGGGCTGCAACGTCGCGGGATCGCGGTAAAGACCGATGTGGCCGACCTTGGCGGCGGGCACGAGGCGCAAAATCGAGTCGGACATCACGAGGCCCGCGCGCAGAATGGCGATGACGGCAAGTTTCTTGCCTTCGAGCATCGGGAAGTCGCCTTCGACGATGGGCGTCTTGAGGCGAACGGGTTGCGTTTCGAGGTCGCGCATCGCCTCGTAGGCGAGCAGGAGGGTCAGTTCGGACGCGAGTTCGCGAAACTCCTTCGGCCCGGTGGACACGTCCCGAAGGAGGCTGAGTTTATGCTGCACGAGCGGATGACCGACGACGGTGACGGGACCTGGCATCCTTCGTATGTTAGCAGGGCGGCGCCAAGCGACTCTTGAATGCCGCCCGACTCACTTCAATACTTCGAGGGCGTGCCGCGCGCGCGGCACCTTCTCGGCGCGTTGCTTGTCGAATTCGTACGGTTCGTGCATCAAAAACCAGTACAGGTCGTGCAAGTACGTGTGCGCGAGGTAGGCGCGCAGACGCGTAAGAGCGCCGGGCTCGTCGGGCAGCAGACTCAGTACCATCTCGACGCTTTCCGACGGGGGGCGCAAATCGAGGGTGCCGGTCTTGAGCAAGGCGAGGTCGCGAATCGGGTCGTCACTTTGAGCGCGCGTCCAATCGATCACGAGAACGTCACCCGCGTCGTTCAAGAGAATGTTGTCGGACCACAGGTCGAGGTGGCAGTACGCGGCCTTCACGGCGAGGTCGCCGCGCCGCAACGGCGTCTCGACTGCCTCGAAGAGGTCGTCGAGGCCGAAGCCGCTGAGGCCTCCGCGGAATCGCTGAAGGCGTTCGCGCAGTCGCTCGAGGTCCACCTCGCCGGCCCGTTCGGCGTGAAGTCCGCGCAAGAAGGTGCCGAGGTGCGGCAGGGCAAGCGGAACGTTCGCGGCCGTCACGGGCCGCCCCTGAAAGCGGCGCAGGATCAGGACTTGTGACCCGTCGGCTTCGAGGGCGTCCACGACCCACGTTCCCAATCCCGCGCGGCGCATGTTCGCGGCTTCCAATTCGTGCCACCCGAGTTGATTGCGATACACCTTCAAGACGTACTCGCCCGCCGCGTACACCCGCGAGTGTACGCCGCCGCCGAGGCGAGTGAGAGGGCCGCAACGCGCTTCGAGCGTCGGGAGGCCGGAGCGGTTCGTCACGCGCCTCATCATAGCGATTCGCGCCGGGAAGGGCGCGAATCGCGGGCACCGAACTCGGCGTTCAAGGCTCGTCTTTCAGAGCCTTTTCGAGCACCGCGACGAGGCGCGGGTCGAGCGTCTTGCCGACTTCGTTTTGCAAGGCGCCGACGTCGCCCTTGCGGACGTACGCGTCGGCGATCGCGACGATGCGCGCCAGCAGCGGAATTTCCTCGCCTGCCAGTCGGTCGGGCTCGCCGAAGCCGTCCCATCGTTCGTGATGATGCCGCACCCCGAGGCGAGCGTTGGTCAAGCCTGACACGTCGTGCAGCAAATTCGCTCCCAACATGGCGTGCCCATCGTCTCCGTGAAGCTTGCCGAGGTCGTGCAGGGTGGAGGCGTACCACAACTCGTCCATCTCGCGTTCCGACAAGCCTGCCGTCCGCCCGAGCTTGAGGGCGATCTCGGTCACTTTGCGCGAGTGTCCGACAGCATCGAAGTCGAGGCTTTCGACAGCCTCCACGAACACGCCGGACAGTTGCCGAGCGAGCGCTCGAGCGTCCTCACGCGCTTCGAGCAAGCTGACGAGCGGCGTGACGGCGGTCGCCCACCTCGTCACCGCCTCGAGTTGTAGCGTGGCGAAGCCACCTTCACCGTACCGATCCAAGACGATCGCGCCGAGGAAACGGTTGCGGTCACGCAGAGGAGCGATCAGGCTGCTTCGCACTTCGCGCATGCCGAGCAGATCGAGTTTCGCGCGCACTTCCGGCGGATTGGTGGCGAACAGTTCGGTCGCGCCGTCCGCCACGACACGCGCTCGCCCTGACGACCACGGGCCCGACAGCGGGCTGCCGACGAGTTCTCGGTCGTATCCTACGACCGCCGCGACGCGGTCCTCACCGGGACGCACCACGGCGTAGCCCTTGAGATTGCCGCCGCCCGCGAGTTCGATCGCTTGGTGAAGCGCCGCTTCCAGCACACCTTCCAAGGTGGGCTTGGCAAGAAGGTCCCCGAGTACCTTCCCGGGATCGTTCACGATGGGGACGGCGGCGGGCGCGGACGTAGCGGGCTGCTTGGCGGGTCTTCTGAACACGACATTCCCAGTATAGGCGCCTCACCCGCCCGACGTCATGACCTTTCTCATGCCCGTGACGATCAATGCCCATGAAAAGCCGCTAAAGTATTCACGCTTGGATACGACTCGCGTCACCACGGAAGTTCGGCGGGCCCTGCAACGCTTCGATTCGCGCGCCGCAACTTGGATCTCTCGCTACACGGCGAGGGGTGGCAAAGTCTATTGCGCGGCGGGCTGCTTTCGCTGCTGCGACATGCCGATTCGCGTTTCGCTCGCCGAGGCGCTCGTCGTGGCAGAGTCCTTGACGCCTTCGCAGTTCGAGGCGGTCGAAGCGCACGCGGAGCGCGTGTGGCTCAACGCGCACGAAAGCCGAGACGGCGACGAGTACGTCGAAAACCATCGCCGCTCGGTCGGATTCTGCCCGCTGCTCGACCGCGAGACGGGACGCTGCGGCGCGTACGAGGCGAGACCCGCGCGATGCCGCGACACCTACTCCGCCATGCCCGCCCGTTTTTGCGCGCCCGACGGCTTGTCGAGCTTGCGCCGCAGCGAGCGGCGCGCTTACGAACAAGAAGTTCGCACGAATCCCGTCATGGACGGCACGTCCCACTTCATCGCGCCTCTGGAAGACCTCAGCGTGCCGATTTGGGAGACTTGCGCGACCCTCATGCGCCGCGAACTGGGCTTCGAGGTGTGGGGCGACTTCTGGACGCTCGTGGCGTACAGCCGCGACGAACGCTTCTGGTCGGCGCTGCGAAGCCATTCGCCCCGCTCGGTGATCGCCGCTCTGAAACGCGCGAGGTTGTATCATCCGGAACTCGTTCAAATCGAGTGAGGCCGTAACGCTTTTGGAGCGTCCGTTTCGCCCGTTGGCTCCGCCCATCCCGACTTCGTGTGCTTCCCCTTCCGAATGACCCAGCAGGGCCTGCCGAACGGCCACGTACGAGTGATGCAAGCCTTGGAACTGGCGTGTCTCCGCAGCCTCACCGCCAACGTCACGAATGACGTCGAGCGGTTGCTCGGCCCTTCGCGAAGGTCGCACGCGATTACTCGCATTTCTGGAACCGCCCGCGTGTGCCGTTACGATCCTCGACGAGAACGAGGGCCGGTTCTCGACCGGCCCTCGTTCTCGCGCTCGTGTCCGCTTACTTGTTGCGCGCCTGCTCGATGAGGGCGGGTACGATCTCGTTCACATCGCCGACGATGCCGTAGTCGGCGACTTTGAAGATCGGCGCCTCGGCGTCCTTGTTGATGGCGACGATGAACTTGCTCTTGCCCATTCCCGACAAGTGCTGCACCGCGCCCGACACGCCGAGGGCGATGTACGCCTTGGGCTGTACGGTCTTGCCCGTCTGCCCGACCTGCTCGGAGTAAGGGCGCCATCCCGCGTCCACGACGGCGCGCGTCGCGCCCACGCCTCCACCGATGGAGTCGGCGAGTCCTTCGACGAGCGTCGCGAAGTTCTCGGGGCTTCCGACGCCACGACCACCCGTCACGACGACGTCCGCTTCGGCAAGCGGAACGCGGCTCGTCTTCTCGACGCTCTTGCCGGTGACGGCCACGCGCGGTTGCGGTAACTCGAGCTCCACGTCGTACTGCTCGCCGTTCATCTCGGGCTGCGCAGGCGTGAAGATGCCAGGCTTCACGGTCACGACGATCACGGGCGCGTCCGCCTCCACCGTCTCGGTGACGCGCGCGAGGAAGGTGTAGCGCTGCGCTTGCAAAGCGCTGCCCGCCGACTTCAGCGAGATGACGTCTTCGAGGAGGGGCGCGTCGAGCTTCACGGCCACCCGCGGACTGTACTCGCGGCCCGAGCGCGACCCGCCGATCAAGATGGTGTGCGCTTCGCCTTCGCGCGCGATTTGCGTCACGGCGGCGGCCCACACGGTCGCGTCGTACTGCGCGAGCGACGCGACGTCCCCCACGAGCACCTGCTCGGCGAGCTTCGACGCCTCGTTCGCGACCGCTTCGATGCCCGCGCCCAGCACGAGGATCGTGATGGGGCCCTCGCGCCCGGACTCACGAGCCGCCGTCACCATCTCGGCCGTGCTCTTCGAGAGCTTGCCGTTCGAATGTTCCGCGACGATCAAGATCATGCGAGCACCTTCGCTTCCGAGCGCAACAGCTCGAGCAGTTGCGCCGCCGCCGCTTGCGCGTCCTTCCCGTCGATGACCTTGCCAAGGCGGGCGCGCGCTTGAATCTCGGCGCCGACCACGCGGGCCAAGGGTTGCACGCCGTACTGCTCCAGCGTGTCCTTGCGCAGTTCCTTCTTCTTCGCCTTCATGATGTTCGGCAAGGTCGGGTAGCGCGGGTCGTTGAGTCCTTGCTGGGTCGTCACGACCGCCGGCAAGCTCACCTCGAAGCTTTCGTTGCCCTCGTCGACGTCGTGGCGTCCCACGAGTTTGTCGCCTTGCACTTCGAGGCCGTTCGTCCACGTGAGTTGCGGCCAGCCGAGACGCTCGGCCGTCGCCGCGCCAAGCGCTTGGCTGTCCCAGTCGGCTTGCTGGCCGCCCGCGAGGATCAGCGACGCATCTTCCTGGCTTGCGATTTGAGCGACGAGCTTGCTGAGGGCGATCGCGTCGAGCGCCACGTTCGTCTCGACGTGAATCGCGCGGTCGGCGCCCATCGCAAGGGCCGTGCGAAGCGCGTCCTCGTTGCGCTTGGGTCCGACGGCGAGCGCGATGACCTCGGTGCCCGCCCCCGCTTCCTTGAGGCGCAACGCCTGCTCCACGCCGTACTCGTCCATGCCGTCCATCACGAGGGTCGCACCCTCGAGGTCCACGGCACTTCCTTGGACCCGTACGCGTGCTTCCGCGTCGGGTACTTGCCGAATCAAAGTCAGAATCTTCATGGCAGTCTCCGAACAGTCAGTTTACTAGAGGTTACTTGAGGAGTTGACGGGCGATCACCACGCGCTGAATTTCGTTCGTTCCCTCGTAGATCATGTTGAGTTTCACGTCGCGCAGCAACTTCTCGACGGGATACTCGCCGACGTAGCCGTAGCCTCCGAAGACTTGGATGCCTTCGTTGGCGGCCTTGAACGCCATCTCCGAGCAGTACGCTTTGGCGATGGCGCTCTCCATCGAGTGCGGCATTGCGTTGTCCACGAGCCACGCGGCCTTGTACGTCATGTAACGGCCCGTTTCGATGCCCATCGCCATCTCGGCGAGCTTGAATTGAATCGCTTGGAACTCGGCGATGGGACGGCCGAAGGCAGCGCGTTCCTTGGCGTACTTGATGCTCTCCTCCATCGCCCGCCGCGCGATGCCGACCGAGCCGGCCGCCACCGGGATGCGTGTCTTGTCGAGGGTTTTCATGGCGATCTTGAAGCCGTCGCCGATCCCGCCGAGGATGTTTTCCTTCGGCACGCGCACGTTCTCGAACACGAGTTCGGAGGTGAGCGACGCGCGCTGACCGAGCTTGTGCTTGATCTTGTTGTACGACTGGCCCGGAGCGTCCTTCGGAACCACGATCGCGACGGTGCCACGATGCCCCTTGCTCTTGTCGACGCTGGCGAACACGACGGTGATTTCGGCGACGCCGCCGTTCGAGATCCACATTTTGGTGCCGTTGATGACCCACTCGTCACCGTCGAGGACGGCGGTGGTGTTCATGGCGGCGGCGTCACTGCCGTTGTTCGGTTCGGACAAGGCGAACGCGGCGAGCGACGGCTTGTCGAGCAGGGGCGACAAGAACTTCTTGTGCTGCTCTTCACTGCCGCCGACGATGATCGGCGTGATGCCGAGCTCGGACGCCATGAGGATGGTGTAGATGCCCATGCAGCCGTACGCGAGTTCTTCGGCGATGATCGACTCGTCGATCATGCCGAGACCGAGGCCGCCCGCGTGCTCGGGAATGGATGCGTTGAGGAGGCCGAGGTCGAAAGCCTTTTCGACGACCTGCCAAGGCAGTTCTTCCTTCTGGTCGTACTCGGACGCGATCGGGATGATTTCGTTTTTCGCGAAGTCGCGCGCGAGGGCTTGAAGTTGCTTTTGCTCGTCCGTCAGCGAGAAATCGATCATGCGTCTCCCAAAGTAGAGGCTCGAAAACCGAACGCTCGTTCGGTTGAACTCAGTCCAAAATAGCATCCTCGCTTGCGAAGGTACAGAGCGCTCACCCCCTTTAGATGACGTTAGGAAAGGATGAGCACAATGCCTCCTCGAACGGGAAGTTCGCTTTCCGAAAGGAGACTTCATGCGATACCAAGGCCTCATCGTCCTCACCCTCTCTGCCCTGCTTGGCGCTTGCGGAACCGCGCCCGGCTTCCCGAGGTTCCACGCGCCGACCGGCTTGACTTTCGACCGACGCGACGACGCCGTTTTGTTCACGGCAAGTGACGCCGCGAACGCCCTCGATTTCCGGCTTTGGCTGACACGTGACGGCACGACGAAACGCGTGCCCTTGAAGCTGACCGCCGACGAACTCGTGCTCGGCGCGGCCTTCGAAGACGCCGAAACCGCGATCGTCGCCATTCGTTCAGGCAACGAAGACCGAATCGCCCGCTTGAACCTCACGACGGGCGAGGCGACGACGCTGACAAGCGGTGAGAAGGCGGGATTCGGACTCTTGGAACTCGACAGTCTCACCGTCACCGACGATCGAGCCTCCTTCCTCGCCTCGTACGAGGGTTCGGAGCCCGAAGCGGACGGACACGGCGACGTACGCCAAACCGTCTTCGCGCTCGACCTCACGAGCGGTGAAGTCGAGCGCCTCGATCTCGCTTCGCAAGCGGCGAAGGACTTCGAGGCGAAGCGCGTTTCGAACGCCAAGAACGCGTTTCGAACGCGGGCCGTCGCGCCCGGCGTCGCGTGGCTCGCGTTTCCGAAAAAACTCGCCTCGCGCCCCGTGTACGGATCGCCGTATCACACGGGCAACGACCTTTACGCCGTGGACCTCAATCGTGGCGCGGGCGACGACGACTTGGGTGACGGCGTGATCGCGGCGGCGCCCGGCCAAGTCGTGTTCAGCGGCTGGAACAGCCAAGGGTACGGCAACCTCGTCATCGTTCGTCATGCGAACGGCCTCCAGACGTACTACGCGCACCTCAGCAAGACGGCCGTCACGACCGGCGCGAACGTCTACGCGGGCCAATGGATCGGCAACGTCGGAAACACGGGCCAGCAGAACATGGCCGCGCACCTGCACTTCATGGTGCGCGATCCGTCGCTGCCGTCGGGCTATCAAAGCGTGAAGGCCGCGACGACCAGCAACCCGACGATCGCCTTCGGGCCAAGCGTCTCGGGCAGCGCGAGCACGTGCCCCGTGAGCGACTTGATCGGCGACGTGACGTACGAGTACCGAGTCGGCTGCTGAATCGCACGAGGGCCGCGCATGTGCGCGGCCCTCGTCCTTCGGTCAAGAAGCGATGGTCATGCCACCCGCTCAGCGAATGATGGTGATGCGATTCTTGATCTGGCCGTCGAGCGTCGAACCCTTGGCCTTGAGGTAGGCGACCAGCGCGTCCACGTCCTGCAATCCCGGAAGCAGCACGCGGTTGGTGCCTTGCTTGAAGGGCGTGAAGGCGTCCCCACCATCGGCAAGGAAGCTGTTCATCGCGACGCGGTAAGTCGTGGTGTCGCCGAGGGGCTGGCCTTGGAAGGTCACGTTCGAGACGCGCGGTCCCGTGATGCCCGGGCGCAGGTCGATGGTGTAGCTGAAGCCTTCCGACACCTGCAAGACCTTGTTGGCGGTGGCGTTCGCACCGGTCGCGATCAACTCGAGCGCGGCCTTGACCTGGGCGCCCGTGAGGTCCATGACGACCATGGTGTTGCTGAAGGGCTGCACGGCGAAGACGTCCCCGAAGGTGAGGCGGGCGCCGCCGTTGGTGCTGGGGCTTCCAGGCAGGTTGCCGCGAATGCCGCCCGGGTTCATCAAGGCGAACTGCGTGCCTTGATCTTGCGTGGCGAAGACTTGCGCGTCGGCGATGACGTCGCCGAGGGCGCTCTCGACGTCCCGCACGTCGTCGGCCTTGGTCGCGTTGAATCCACGGCGAATCTGCGGTACCGAGAGGTTCGTGACGAACACGTTCTTGACGGCGTCGGTCTTGGCCTTCGCGGTCGTCAAGAGCTGCGTCATGTTGAAGTCCAGCGTGTTGTTCGCCGCGCGCTGATCGTAGTTCACGACGAGGTTGGCCGCCTTGGCCGAGACCACGCGGTGGTTGGCCTTGTCGACGGTCAGGTCGAGTCGCTGCAGCAGGTGTCCGTAGAACTCGCCTTGAATGACGATGCGGTCCTTGCCGTTCGGGTCAGGCACGAGGCAGTTGTAGCCCGTGTGGGTGTGCCCACTGATGATCGCCACGACGGACGGATCGACCTTGCGCGCGATCTTGTAGATCGGCGACGCGGTGTTGAGCGTCTTGCAGCCTTCGGTCGCGTAGGTGTCGGGCGAGTTCGTGCCCAGCGTGCCGCCCTCGTGAATCAAGACCACGATGGCGTCGACGTTCATGCTCTTGAGCACGGGCACGTACTTGTTGATCGACTCGGCCTCGTCGAGGAAGTTGATCTCCGCGATGCCGCTCGGCGACACGATCGTCGGGGTTTCGGTGGTCACGGCGCCGATGAAGCCGATACGCGCGCCGTCGGCGGTCGTCTCGACGTAGTAGGGCGTGAACGGGTTGGCGCCGTTGGCCTTGTACTCCACGTTGGCGCCGAGCCACTTGAACGTCGCGCCGCTGTAGTTCGGGTCGAACTTGCAGGCCTTGTTGGCGTCGTTGCTGGCGCAACCGCCGTTTTGCATGCGCAGCAATTCCTGCAGCCCCTGGTCGAACTCGTGGTTGCCGAGGGCGCTGGCCTTCATGCCGAGCTCGCTCAAGGCGTACACGGTCGGCTCGTCGCGCAGCAAGCTGGACGTGACCGGGCTCGCGCCGATCAAGTCGCCGCCACCCACGAAGATGGTGTTCTTGTTGGCCGCGCGGGCATCGGCAAGTTCGCCGCCGATGGCCTCGATTCCGCCCGCCTTGATGGCCGCCGCAGCGCCGATGGGCGTGAAGGTGGTCGGCTCGAGGTTGCCGTGAAAGTCGTTGAGGCCGAGGACGGTGACGTCGACCGGCTGAGGAGGCTTGTTGCCCACTTGAGTCGCCTGATTGCACGCGGCGAGCAAGAGGGTGAGGGTGGTGAGGGTCGCGATCCTCGAAAAGTTTTTCATATTCCGTCGAATATGTTAAAGCATCTTGCAGCAGAGCACCTTCATGAGCGGCTCGTCATGTCCGTCTCACGTGCTCACTCTGCCGCGAACTCTGCGAGCACTTGCCGAGCGATCACGACGTGCTGAATCTCGGAGGTGCCTTCGTAGATCTCGGTCACCTTCGCGTCGCGGTACAAGCGCTCCACCGGATACTCGCGGCTGTAGCCGTTGCCGCCGAACACTTGAATGGCGTCGCGCGTCACTTCCACGGCCGCGTCGGAAGCGAGGAGCTTGGCGATGCTCGCCTCCTTGCTGTACTTCTGCCCCGCGTCCTTGAGCCACGCGGCTTTGAGGGCCACGAGTCGGGCCGCCTCGATGCGCGCGGCCATCTGCGCGATCTTGAAGCTGACCGCCTGATTGTCGGCGATCTTCTTGCCGAACTGCTCGCGCGTCAAGGCGTAGCGCGTCGCGTGTTCGAAGGCCGCTCGGGCGATGCCGAGCGCCTGCATCGCGATGCCGACGCGGCCCGCGTCGAGACTGGATAACGCCACGATCAGGCCTTCGCCTTCCTTGCCCACCATGTTCGAAGCTGGTACGCGCACCTCGTCGAATTGCACGGTCGTCGTGTGCGCAGCGTGAAGTCCCATCTTCTCCTCCGGCTTGCCGAAAGAAAGCCCGGGAGCGTCTTTCTCGACGACAAAGCACGACACGCCGCGCGCACCCGAGCCGCCCGTCCTCGCCATCACGAGGTACGTGTCGGCTTGACCGCCCGACGTGATCCATGCCTTGCTGCCGTTCAGGACGTACTCGTCGCCGTCTCTGCGCGCCGAGAGGCGCAAGCTCGCGGCGTCCGAACCCGCGTTGGGCTCGGTGAGGCAGAAGGCGCCGATCTTTTCGCCCCGCGCGAGCGGCACGAGGTACGTTCGCTTGAGCTCGTCGCTGCCGTAACGAAGCAGCATCTGCTCCGGCAACCCGTTTTGCACGCTCACGATCACGGCGACGCTGGCGTCGGCGGCGGCGACCTCTTCGAGGCACAGCGCGTACGTGACGGAGTCGAGTTCGGCGCCTCCCCACTTCTCGGGCACGGTCGCGCCGAGCAGCCCGAGTTCGGCGAGTCCGCGCAGTTGCGGCCAAGGAAATTCGCCCGTCTTGTCGTACTGCGGCGCCAGGGGGGCGATCTCGGCTTGGCAGTAGTCTCGCACCGTCTGCACGATGAGGCGTTGATCGTCGGAGAGGGCGAAGTTCAGACCGCCGTGGGAAGCGGGATCGAGGACGCTCGTCATGCCTCTCAGTGTAGCGAACGATCGTTAGGAAGGCGGGGTCTCAGCGCACGAACGGACGGGGCGCGTCGGACAGGGCTTCGGCGAGTCGTGGAAGTGCCGTCCGCACGAGGTTCACCGGGAGCGCGCTCGCCTCGAAGAAGCGGACTTCGAGTGACACAGCGTCCGGCGAACCCCGAACTCCGCGACGGTCGCTTCGAACATCGTCGCCGCGAACTGCACGCGCCAGCCCGTCTCCTCCAGCACTTCTCGCCGTGCACACTGTACCAGCGTCTCGCCCACCCAAAGGTGCCCTCCGGGCAACCCATAGGCTGTTATCACTTCGACGTTGCAAAAGGATGCGCCCCGCCAAGTCGCGCACGATCATTTCGGCGGAGGAAGGCGTCACGAGGGCGCATTGTAGCGTCGTCCGGGACAATCCCCACTCTTCGCGCCTGTGGGGAGACTTTAAACTGTCTCTATCATGGTCGAACGCATCCACCTCGCCAAACCACGCGGCTTCTGCGCCGGCGTCGTCATGGCAATTTCTGCCGTCGAGAAGGCCGCCCGCACCGAGCAGAGGCCTGTGACGGTGTACCACTCCATCGTCCACAACCACACCGTCGTGGACCGCTTGTCGAGCGGGTACGGCGTGAACTTCGTGGAGACGCTCGACGACGTCGCCGCGTTGCCCTCGGGCAGCGAGACGGTGGTGTTCAGCGCGCACGGCGTCTCCCCCGTCGTACGGCAGCGGGCTCGCGAACTCGGCCTCGCCACGATCGACGCGACGTGCCCGCTCGTGACGAAGGTGCACACGGAAGCCAAGAAGTACGCGCGCGAAGGCTACTCGATCCTGCTGATCGGCGACTCGGCGAAGCATCAGGAGGTGATCGGCACGCGCGGCGAGGCGCTCGAAGAGACGATTCTCGTCGGCGTGCTCGGCAAGAGCGGTCCCGGCTTGCACGATCCGCACACCGTGGAGGTCCCGAATCCCGAGAAGGTCGTCGTGCTCACGCAGACGACGCTCAGCGTGGACGACACGCGCAAGACGATCGCGATTCTCAAGAAGCGCTTTCCCGCCCTCGTGATTCCGCCGTCCGAGGATCTGTGCTACGCCACCAAGAACCGCCAAGACGCCGTGAAGCAGATCGCTCCTCTCGTCGACGCTTTCCTCGTCCTCACGAGCACGCACTCCAGCAACGGGATGCGTCTGCTCGAACTCGCCGAGGAGACGTGCGGCCGAGCGTACCGCCTCGAAACTCGCGACGACCTCTCCCGAATCGACTTCACGGGCGTGAAGTCCATCGGCGTCACGAGCGCCGCGTCCACGCCCGACGATCTCGTGCAAGGTGTCGTGGACTGGTTCCGGGCGCTCGATCCGAACGTGCAGGTGATCGAGGAAGGCGAGTGGGAAAACATCGAGTTCCGCGAACCGAAGAAGGTCCTCGCCACCGAGGACCTTCCGAGAACTCTTCGGTAAACGACTTCGGCGAAGCAGCAAAAACCCCTCTCCCGATCGGGAGAGGGGTTCGAGTTGAACGAAGCTTACCAGCTCAGTTGGTACTCGGCGAAGCCGTCTTCGCGGACGCGCACGAGCTTGGCGTTCGCGGGCAGGTACTTCTGGGCGTTAGGGCTGGAGACGAAGATTACGCTGGCGCCGGGAATCGGGGTGAGCTTCCAGTTGTTGTCGGCGCTCGGGTTAACCGTGCCTTGCGCGGTGACGTACTGGATGAGCGCCTGGCGGTTCTCGTCGGGCGCGGCGAGAACGATGTTCTTGCCAGTGAGTCCGGGGAACGAGCCGCCGCCCGAAGCGCGGTAGTTGTTCGTCACGACGACGAAGCGCGCGGCCGGATCGATCGGCTTGCCTTGGAACTGCAGGTTCTTGATGCGCTGCGCGTTCGGGTTGGCGAGCTTGCCCGCGACGTCGTAGCGGCTGGGCTGCGTCACGTCGATTTCGTACGTCACGCCGTCGATCACATCGAAGTTGTACGTGGGGAAGGCGTTGTTGACGAGCTCCTGCGCGCCGCCCTTCGCCGCGTCGATTTGGTTGAACTGGCCCGCGCTGCGCTCGAGCCACTCTTTGACGTTGGCGCCCGTCACCACGACCGCTTGCAAGGTGTTGGGGTACACGTAGAGGTCGGCCACGTTCTTGATGGCGAACGTTCCGGCGGCGATGTCGGTGTAGTACGAGGGGCCCGAGCGGCCACCGGCCTTGAAGGGCGCCGCGGCAGACAGGATGGGCAGGTTCGCGTACTCCGTCCCCTTGAGGGCGTTTTGCGTGTAGGCGATTTGCGCGTTCGACACGAGTTGCACGGAGGGATCGTCTTGCACGAGCGCGAAGTACGAGTTGATGGGGGCGGCCAACTCGGCGACCTTGCCACGCACGTACGACAACGTGCCTTCGTGCGAAGTCGCCACGGCTGCCTCGACGGCCTTGTCAGGCTGCACGAGCGACGTCTTCGTCGCCACGTCCCAGACTTTACGGAGGCTCGACTGCGCGTTGAGGATCGTCCACTTGCCGTTCACGCGGTCGAGCGTGAGGTCGATGATGCCGAGGTCGTTGCCCCAGAAGCCCGCCATGACGACGGGCTTGCCGTTGATGGTGCCCTTCGTGAGGTCCGCACCGGGGATGTCCTTGTACACGGGCCCGGGGAACTCTTGGTGCGAGTGGCCGCTGAGAACCGCGTCGATGCCCTCGACCTTCGTGAGTTCGGTCGCGACGTTCTCCGCGCCCGGTTGGTAATCGGCGCTGATCCCGGTGTGGGCGACGGCGATGATGACGTCCGCGCCCTTCTTCTTCATCTCGGGAATGAACTTGCGAGCAGTCTCGACGATGTCACGGGTCGTGACCTTGCCTTCGAGGCTCGACTTGTCCCACTCCACGATTTGCGGCGGCAGGAAGCCGATGACGCCCACGCGAATGAGGCGCAACTTGCCTTCGGAGTCCTTGAGCCAACGCGTCTGGATGACGTACGGCGTGAAGGCGTTCTTGTCGTTGGCGGGGTTGGAGTCACCGTCGTCGACGTACACGTTCGCGCTGACGTAGGGCATGCCCGAGGACGCGATGACGTTCTTGAGGTAGTCGAGTCCGTAGTTGAACTCGTGGTTGCCGAGGTTGCCGACGTCGTACTTCAGCGTCGCCATGGCCTTGTGCATGGGGTGCTGCTCGCCGGGCTTCAGTGGATTGACGCGCGCCACGAAGTCACCGAGCGGGTTGCCTTGAATCAGGTCCCCGTTGTCGATGAGCATCGTGTTCGCCTTTTCCTTGCGCGCTTCGCGAATGCGCGTGGCGGTGTACTCGAAGCCGTACTCGCCCGTCGGCTTGTCCTGGTAGTAGTCGTAGCCCAGGGCGTTGGAGTGCAAGTCCGTCGTTTCGAGAATGCGGAGCTCGACGGGCGCTGCGTTGGCGGCACCGAGCGCGAGCAACGCGGCGGTCAAAAGGGAATTCTGCAATCGCACGAGGAAGTGTTATAACGCACGCGGCGTCAGAGGTATGTGACGGAGTGAAGCGCGAGGGCTTATGGTTTGAGGTATGTTTGAACTTTCCGGAAAACGGGCGCTCGTTACGGGCGCGAGCGCGGGCATCGGACTCGCGACGGCCGAAGTCCTGCGCGAACTCGGAGCGGACGTCGTTGTTGCGGCGCGAAGCGAGGAGGCCCTTCGCGAAGCGGCCGCGACGTTGTCGGCGTCGTACGTCGTCGCCGACCTCTCGGACGCTCGGCAAATAGACCGCCTGCTCGCCGAGGTCGGTCCTGTCGACATCCTGATCAGCAATGCGGGCGGCCCTCCGACCGGCCTGCCGAGCGCCGTGACGGACGAGGCGTGGCAGCGCGGATTCGAGCTGACGTTCATGAGCAGCGTGCGTCTCGCGCGCGGCGTCCTGCCGTCCATGCGGTCACGCGGTTGGGGCCGCATCATCGCCATCACGAGCCTCACCGTGAACCGTCCCTTGCTGGGTCTGCCCGTTTCCAACGCCTTGCGCGCGGGCGTCACGAACTACTACCGCTCGCTCGCCTTGGAGGTGGCGCGCGACGGCGTCACCGTGAACACCGTCGCGCCCGGATACACGGCGACCCAACGCCTCGCCGAGGTCTTCAAATCGCCCGAGGACGAGGCGCGCACGCTTCAAGAAATCCCGGCGGCGCGCCTCGGCACGTCACGGGAGGTCGCGTCGGCGGTCGCCTTCCTCGCGTCGAACGAAGCCGCTTACATCACGGGTCAAGAACTCCTCGTCGACGGCGGCTGGGGAATCTGACTCAAGCTCCCACGGGTTGCTCGGCCAGCTCGACTTTCACGTCGATGTTCGCGTTGAGGGTCGCGGCGACCGAGCAGTACTTCTCGTGGCTGAGGTGCGCGGCTTTCTCCAACGCGTCGAGCGTGACGCCCGCGCCGCCCGCGACGTGCGTCACGGTGATGCGCGTGTAACGTCGCGGGTGCTCGTCGGCGCGTTCCCCCTCGACGTCCACGCGGTACGTCGACAAGGGCGTCTTTCGCTTGTTCATGATCTGCACGATGTCGTACGCCGTGCAAGTCGCCAAGGCGGCGAGCAGAGCCTCCATGGGGCTCGGGCCCGTCTTGACGGCGCTGTTGTCGATCAGGATCTGCTGGCCGCCCTCGTTGAAGCCGACGTATCGTTGCTCACCGAGGTGATGAATCGTCATGCGCTTGATGTCACCCATGAGCTCAAGTGTCGAGGGTCGAAGTTCGGGGGTCAAGGAGCAGGCTCGCTATTGAGTCCTGCTCACGCTTCTGCCGTGTCGAGCACCTCGTCGTCCTCGTCTTCGAGCGCGGCGAGCACCACGCGGAAGGTCGCGCCTCCGCCGGGCGTGTCCAGCACGAAAATCTGACCTTTGTGCGCCAGCACGACCTGCTGCGAGATCGTGAGGCCCAATCCCGCGCTTCCCGCTTCCTTGCCGCGGTAGAACTTGTCGAAGATGCGCGGCTTCACGTCGTCTGGAACGCCCGGCCCGTGGTCCACGACGTCCACTTGAACTTCCGAGCCGGCCTTGCGCGCCTCGACATGAACGAGGTCGGCCTTGCCGCACACGCGGATGGCGTTCGTGACGAGATTGACGAACACTTGCCCGAGGCGCATGGGATCGCCGACGGCCTCCAAGCTCTTCGGAGCCACGACGCGCACGCCGTAGTCACGTCCGACTTGCCGCACGAGATCGGCGAGGTTGACGAAGTGCGGCTCGATGCTCTGCACGAGCTCACCGCGCGAGAGCTGAAGCAAGTCGTTCACCAGCCGCGTCATGTTCTCGGCGACGCGAATGGGATCGCCGAGCAGTTCGGGCTTTCCGATTTCGCGTTGGGCGCGGCGCAAGTAACCCAGAAGCGCCGTCAGCGGCGTGCGCAACTCGTGGCTCGTCTCGGCGAGGAAGGTCTTTTGCAGCTTGAGGGCTTCTTCGAGTTGCGCGGCCGTCTTCGCGAGTTTTTCGCCGCGCTCCTCGGCGAGGCGGTTGAGACGCTCGACTTCCTCCAAGCGCTGCTGCAACGTGCCGTTGAGCTGGCGAATCTCCGCTTCGGCGCGTTCGCGCCGCGCCCGCTCGGCCGCCTCTGTGATCGCGCGCAGCACGGCGGGCACGAGGCGCTCCAACCTCTGCTTGAGGACGTAATCCGTCACGCCTTCGCGCAGCGTCTCCACGGCGACTTCCTCGCCCATCGCGCCCGTCACGATCACGAAGGGCATGTGCGGATACGTCGCGCGTACATACTCGAACGCGGAGAGGCCGTCGTAGGACGGCAGCGAGTAGTCCGAGAGGACGATGTGCGGCGAGAAGTCCGCGAGGCGCGCTTGAAAGTCCTCCTCGGTGTCGACGCGCTCGATCGCCGTCGGCCACGGCATGTCCCCTTCTTCGAGCATGGCGCGCACGAGTTCGTGATCGAGAAGGTTGTCCTCGAGGTGAAGGACGCGCATCGTTCCTTGAATGGCGTTCGAATCGTAGTAATCCGTCATCATGAATTCATCGTCCCTTCCTGCGGTTGGCGCTCCAAAGGCAAGCTGAAGTAAAACGTCGCTCCTTCGCCGAGTCGAGATTCGGCCCACACGCGTCCACCGTGACGCGTCACGATACGTCGGACGTTCGCGAGGCCGAT
Source organism: Deinococcus yavapaiensis KR-236 (assembly GCF_003217515.1). Classification (NCBI taxonomy): domain Bacteria; kingdom Thermotogati; phylum Deinococcota; class Deinococci; order Deinococcales; family Deinococcaceae; genus Deinococcus; species Deinococcus yavapaiensis. The sequence goes on from NZ_QJSX01000001.1 coordinate 432,145, forward strand.
GCCGGTCCCTTCGAATTCCTCAGCGCGGTGCAGCCGTTGAAACACCCCGAAGAGCTTGTCGGCGAAGCGCTCGTCGAAGCCGACGCCGTTGTCCGAGATGGAAATGACCGCCTCGTCGTTCTCCTCGTACCAGCGAACGCGAATGACGCTTTCTTCGCGTCCGCGGCTGTACTTGAGGGCATTCGAGAAGAGGTTCGTGAAGACGAGCTTGAGAAGATTGCCGTCACCCACGACCGTCGGCAGGGACTCCACGTCCCACGTCACGCGCCGCTCGGCGAGGTCGGGAGCGAGTTCCGCGCGCGCTTCCGCGAGGACCTTGTCGAGGCGCACGGGCGCCGCGCGCATCTCCGTGCGGCCCATGCGCGAGAAGTTGAGAAGATCGTCGATGAGGGCGCTCATGCGTGTCGCGGCGTCCACCATGATGCCGAGGTAACGCTTGCCTTTCGGGCCGAGTTGACTTTCGGCTTCCTTCGTGAGCAGGTCCCCGAAGCCCACGACGTGTCTGAGGGGCGTGCGCAGGTCGTGCGAGACGCTGTAACTGAACGCCTCCAACTCGCGGTTGGCTTCTTGCAGTTCGCGCGTGCGCTGCTCGACGCGCGCCTCGAGCGTCGCGTTGAGGTCCTTCACCGCCCGCTCGGCTTCGCGGGCTTGGACGAAGAGGCGTTCGTTGTCGAGCGCCGTCGCGAGGCGCGCGGCAATTTCGTGGGCGAGTTCGAGGTCACGGTCGTCGGGCGTGCCGCGCACGCCGAGCAGCAGCACCCCGAAGGGGCGCTCACCGCGCGCCACGAGCGGCAAGGCCACCGCGCCGCCGAGGCCGAGCTCGAGCAACAAGTCGTCTTGCGGCCACACTTCGCTTTGCCCGGTCGTCAAGACGCGCTCCACGAACGCTTCCGTCGAAGCCATGGAACGCTCCACGCCTTCGAGGTTCACGTGCGGTTTGGCGGCGCGCGTCATCGCGTACTCACCGCCGTCCAGCGTCCACAAGGACGCACTTTCGAACATCCGCTCTACCAGCAAGCGCAAGATTTCCGAGACATCGCGCGTTTCGCCGAGCGGACGTGCGAGCAGTCGGCTCACGTCGGCCAGCAGGGAGGCCGCCGCTTCGGCGTACACCTCGTCCTCGACGTCCGTGAGAATCCCGATCCACTCCAGCACTCCGCCTTCGGGAGACAAGACGCTCGTGGCGCGCGCCATGAACGTCCGGTACTCGCCGCCCACCGACCTCAGGCGGTACTCGCCTTCGAACGGACGTCTCGTCGACACGGCGCGCTCCCAATTGACTCGGAAGGCTTCGCGGTCGTCAGGGTGCAGCACGTCCGGCGCGAAGCCTTGAGGCGCGCGCTGAGGCCCGACGTACTCGTCCCAGCGGCGGTTGAAGTACGTCACTCGTCCGTCGGGACCGGCGAGCCATACGATTTGCGGCATGCCTTCCACGAGGCTGCGGTAACGCGTTTCGCTTTCTCTCACGGCACGCTCGGCGGCGAGGCGCTCGGTCATGTCACGCACGACTTCCAATTGGCCGAGCAGCTCACCGCCCATGCCGCGTACTTCCGAGCGTTGCAGCTCTCCGACGAAGCGCGTGCCGTCCTTGCGCTCGAAGCTCGCCGACACACTCTCGGCGGCGTCGAAGTCGCCGGGGTCCTCGGCGTACAGGCGGCGCACGGGTTGGCCTTGCAATTCGCCGCTGGAGTACCCGAAGGTACGCACCGAGGCGTCGTTGGAGAGACGCACGCGTCCCGAAGCGTCCGCCAAGATGGCGGCGTCGTGCATCGCGCGGAAAATCGATTCGAACTCCGCGCGTGACTTGTCGAGCGATTCGCGCGACCGCGCGAGCCGAACGCTGAGCTCCTCGGCGCGGCGACGCGCGCTCACTTGGGTCTGCGTGCCGATGAAGGCGAACAAGGCGATGAGGAAGCCGAGCACCAGGATGAACCACGGAGTGAGGCTCAGCGGTCCGCGGCCGAAGCCGCTCGGCGCGGAGAAGGCGAGATTCCACGTTCGTCCCGCGATCGCCACGGAGCGGTCGGCTCCGAAGGTCACGTTGTTGGGAACGGCGCCGAACAGCGTGCCGGACGGGTCGCGCACGGTGACACGCAACGAGTTCGACCGGACGCCGAGCGCCGCGTTCAGAAAGTCGCCCACGCGAAAGGGCGCGTACACGAAGCCGAGGATGGCCGCTCGGCGTTCGGCGAGGGTGCGCAAGCTGAAGTTGTCGCGGTAGATCGGGATGTAGATCAGAAAACCGTTTTGCGGCGCTTGCTTACGGTCTTCTTGCACGAGGGTCACGCGGCCCGTCGCACTGACGTCGCCCGTGTCGCGCGCCTGTTCGATCGCTGCGCGCCGCGCCCGTTCCGACGCCATGTCGTACCCGAGGGCATACTGGTTGGCAGAGTCGCGAGGTTCGAGGTAGGTGACGGGAACGGCGAAGTCGAAGGGCGCGCCGGGCCGAATCGCGAAGTTCAAGGCGCCTTCGCGTCGCAACTGCTGTTCGAACGCCTCCTGACTCGCGGGCCGCACGTACTGCGCGAAGCCGAGGCCCTGGATGCCAGGATAGTTCCGCTCGAGTTCCAGCGCGTCCACGAAGCGCGCGAAGTCATCGCGCGACACGTTGGCGTACATGCTCCACAGTCCGCGCGTGGAACGCATCACCTGCACGTACCCGTCGAGACGCTCCTGAATTTGCAGCGTGGCGGTGTCCACCTCGCGTAGAAACTGCGTGCGCTGCTGGCCTACGACGAGTTGCTGCACGAACCAGGTGCTGAATGCCGTGAGCAGCAGCACGAGCAGCAAGACAACGTAGGCGGGACTGAAGCGAGCGCGCCGAGGCAAGGCGGCATTCGTCATGGCGGCACCTACTTTAGCGCTCTCGCATGAGCTTCCCGAGCAGCGTTCAAGAAAACCTTCACGGAGACATCGACGCCCGTCCACGCGAGGAAGCTCAACCGTGCCTGCTGCGCGAGCATCGACAATCCGCTTTCGGCCCGGCTGCCCGCCGCGCGCGCTTCGCGCACGAGCCGCGTGTCCTCGGGCGCGTATACCATGTCGTACACGAAGGCGTTCGAGGGCAAGGGCGGAAACGTGGGAAGCGGAGACTCGTCGGGCGCGTTCAGCCCCGCCGACGTCGCGTTCACCACGAGCGCCGCGTCGCTCCACGGCACGTCGCCGAAGGCGTTCCACGACACGCCGAACTCCTCGGCGAGCCGCGCCGCCTTGTCGAGGTTGCGGTTGCACACGTGCACCTCGAAGCCCGCTTCGCGCAGCGCGAACACGCCCGCGCGGGCGGCGCCTCCCGCGCCGAGGACGACCGCCAGTCCGCTCTTCGGCGCCCCCACTTCGCTCAAGGCCGCCATGAGGCCGGGCGCGTCCGTGTTGTCGCCGAGGAGCGTTTCGCCGTCGCGCACGATCGTGTTCACCGCGCCGACGCTTCGAGCCGCTGGCGTCAGGTCGTCGAGTAGCGGCACGACCGCCTCCTTGTGCGGCAGCGACACGTTCGCGCCGAGCACGTCACGGGTTCGCAAGGACGTCACCGCGCTTGCCAGTTCCGCGCTTGGGACGCGGCGCGCCTCGTAGGAGCCCGCCAAGTCCGCCGCCCGAAACGCCGCCGCGTGCATGGCAGGTGAACGCGAATGGGCGGCAGGATCGGCGAACAAAAAGGCACGCAGCATGAGTACAGTCTAGAGGCCCAACGTCGCGACGCCTTGAGATTCGCTTGCGATAAGCTTCAGCCGCACGAAAAACGCGCAAAGTGTGCGTTGGCGCACTTCACGGGCGCAGACGCCGCACCACAATACGGGCGAGCGCATGAGACACGCACTTTCCCGACCCGCTGCCACGCGCAGGGGGGTCACCGCGCTTTTGGAGACTCCTTGAAAGAATCTACACCCGTCACCGTCAACATCCAACTGCAAAACGCCGACGAGGCCCTCGCCCTGTTCGGTGCGGGCGACGTCAACTTGCGCAAGATGCGCGAGCTCAGCGACGCCCGCCTCGTCGCTCGCGGCGACACCGTCACCATCAGCGGTGACCGCAAGGAGGTGGAGGCCGCCGAGAAACTCGTACGCGACGCCTTGGGCGTCGTGCGAGGCGGAGGCGAAGTCAGCCTCGACACCCTCGAGCGCGCCGCGCGCCTCGGAGCGGAAGGGCGCAGCCTGAGCGCCGAAACGAACACCGGCGTGAGCCTTCCGCGCGGTCTGCGCGCCAAGACGCCCGGCCAGAAGGTCTACCTCGAAGCGATCGAAAACAACGACATCACCTTCGGCATCGGCCCCGCCGGAACGGGCAAGACGTACCTCGCCGTGGCCATGGCCGTCTCGTACCTCAAGGCGCGCAAAGTCAAGCGCATCGTCTTGACGCGCCCCGCCGTCGAGGCGGGCGAAAAGCTCGGCTTTCTGCCCGGCGACCTCCAAGCGAAGATCGATCCCTACCTGCGTCCCCTGTACGACGCTCTGTACGACATGCTGGAGCAGGAGCGCTTCGAAAGCTACCTGGCGAGCGGCACCATCGAAGTCGCGCCTCTGGCCTTCATGCGCGGTCGCACGTTGAACGACTCGTTCATCATCCTCGACGAAGCGCAAAACACCACGGGCGAGCAGATGAAGATGTTCCTGACGCGCATGGGCTTTTCCAGCAAGGTCGTCGTGACAGGCGACGTCACACAAATCGACTTGCCGCGTCACGTGACGAGCGGGCTCGCGATCTCGAAGAAGGTGCTGGGCAACATCGAGGGCATCGCGTTTCACGAGTTCACGGAAGTGGACGTCGTACGGCACCCGCTGGTCGGGCGCATCATCAAGGCGTACGAAAAGGTCGAGGACGCCGAAGAGAACCGTCGGGCGGCGAGGCGCGGAGAGCTCTTGTCGATTCGCGAGGACGAGCGCGATCCGCAACCGCACGATTGAAGGTCGAGCGTGATCGACCTCGTGATTCGCAAAAATCCGCCGCCCGGAGTGCGCGCCGCCCTCCGGGCGGCCTTGACGGCGGCCATGCGTCACTTCGACGTGCAGGACAAGGAAGTCACGGTCGTCCTCGTCGGGGACCGGGTAATTCGGCAGCTCAAGCGCGAAACGTGGGGTGAGGACGCCGCGACGGACGTGCTGAGCTTTCCGACGTATCAGCCGGGCGACCCGTTCGTGCCGCCGCATCTCGGAGACATCGTGATCAGCCTCGACACGGCGGCGCGCCAGGCGGCTTCGCGCGGACACGACCTCGCGCACGAGGTGGCGCTGCTCGCTTCGCACGGCTTGACGCACCTCGTCGGGCACGATCATCCGCACGCCGAAGGCCTCGGGTTCGAGGAAGGCGCGGTCGGCGAAGGCTGGGACGTGTTCCACGAAGCGTGGGAAGCGGCGCGGAGTTCCTTGCAGTCGTCTCGTGAGCGTGCCTCTGGTGTCTCCGAAGCGTGAGGAAACGGCGGCCGAGTGGCTGGGCGCTCGTTGGTGGCGTTCCATGCGCTTCGCCATGGCGGGCTTGTCGTTCGCGTGGCGTACCCAAGCGAACTTCCGCATCGAGACGGCATGCGCCGCCCTCGCGCTCGGCCTCGCCGTTTGGGCGCGCGCTCCTCTCGCGCCGATTCTGCTGACGTGCGCGCTCGTCTTGAGCTTGGAACTCGTGAACACCGCCATCGAAGCTCTCGTGGACCTCGCGTCGCCCGAACTTCACCCGCTCGCCAAAGTCGCCAAGGACGTTGCCGCCGCCGCCGTGCTGATCGCGTCGATCTTCGCGGTGATCGTGGCGCTCGCAGAGCTGATGCCCAAGATTTTGCTTCGGCTGTGAATTCCCGTTCCCTTCGAGCCAGGGAAGTCTTCGTCACGAAGTTCCCCGACCCGTTCGTGGTACACTCCTCGGACATGGAAGAGCCTCCCAGTTTTGGCTCGCGCGCCCTTTCCGCCGCGTGGCGGATGTTTGCTTTTGGGCGTGTCGTGAACGCGGTGGTCGCGTTCACTCCGAACGCCGCTCGTGAGCATCGTGGCGAGCGTGGCGTGGCGCGGAGGAGCGCGCCCCACAAATGAACGACTACCTCGGCCTGGCGGCACTCGTGATCCTGGTGCTGCTCAACGGCTTTTTCGTGGCGACGGAGTACGCGCTCGTGAGCGTTCGTCGCACACGCATCGATCAGCTTGCTCTCGAGGGCAATCGCGGCGCTCGGCGCGTGCAACACGTGCTCGAGAACCTCGACTTGTACATCGCGTCCGTACAACTGGGCGTGAGCATCGCGTCGATCGCGCTGGGCTTCGTGGCCGAACCGGCCATCGAGCACCTCACGCTCCCGCTGTTCCAAGCGATGGGGATTCCGGCGTCGTACGCGATCACCGTGTCCATCGCGTTCGCGCTCGTGCTCACGACGATTTTGCACGTCGTGTTCGGCGAACTCTTCCCCAAGTCGGCGGCGCTTCAGCGTTCCGAGCAAGTCGCGCTTCGCTTCACGCCCGCCCTCGTCGTATTCACGGCGGTCTTCCGCCTCGTGATTCTCGGTCTCAACAAATTGGGAGCCGGAGTGCTGCGCCTGTTCGGCTTCAAGCCTGTCGCGGGACATCACACGGCGCACTCGGAAGAAGAGATTCGCATGATCGTCTCGGCGTCGAGCCAAGAGGGCGTGCTCGAAGACGACGAGAAAGAGCTCGTCTACAACGCCCTCGACCTCAGCGACACCGCACTTCGCACCATCATGACCCCCCGCGTGGACATGATCACGATCGACGCGGGTTGCACGCTGCGCGCCTTCTTGCACGTCAACGACGAGCACGGCTACTCTCGCGTGCCCGTGTACCAGGATTCGCCCGACAACGTGATCGGCGTGGTGCACACGCAAGACGTTCTGAAGTACATCGACCGCCTCGACGACGTGACCGTCGGCAGCATCGCCCGCCCGACGTACTTCGCGCCCGAAGGCATGCGCGTCTCGGACCTGCTCAAGACCTTGCGCGAGCGCAAGACGCACCTCGCGGTCATCGTAGACGAGTTCGGCGGCACGGCGGGTCTCGTGACGCTCGAAGACGTTCTCGAAGAAATCGTGGGCGAAATCTACGACGAGACGGACGAAGTCGAGGAGAACGGGGTGCAAATCGTGCGAGAAGGCGAGTTCGTCCTCGACGCGACCCTCAGCATCGGCGACGCCGAGGAAGCGCTCGGCGTGGAACTCGACGGACTGGAGGAAGCGGCGGAATTCGAAACGGTCGCGGGCTTCGTGACAGAGCACTTCGGCTATATTCCGAACGTGGGCGAGCGTTTCGAGCACTCCGATTGGACCTTCATCGTGGAGGCGGCCGATCAGCGGCGCGTCACGCTCGTGCGGGCCCTCAAAGGAAGCTCGCTGCCCACGCTGGAAGGAGGCGCGAGTGTCAACCTCGAAGCCCGAACTTGATTCAACGCCCAACTCGAACGTCCCCGTCGACGAGACGTTGCTCGACCTTGCCAAAGCCACTCGCCTCAAGGCCTACACGCCGTACAGCCACTTCAATGTCGGCGCCGCCTTGCGCACGACGACGGGCCAAGTGTTCTTCGGCGCCAACATCGAGAACGCCTCGTACGGCTTGGCGCGATGCGCCGAGCAAAGCGCCGTGCAAGCCATGGCCTCCTCGGGCGAGCGAGAATTCACGGAGATCGTCGTGTACACCGAGGCGTCCCCGCCTGCCAGTCCGTGCGGCGCGTGTCGCCAGATTCTCTTCGAATTCTCGCCGGAAGCGCGCCTCGTGTGCGTCAACCACCTTGGAGAGACGATCACCGGTCAAGTGAAGGACTTCTTGCCGTACGGCTTTCGGCTCGAATCCTAAGCAGAGAAGAAGAGAAGCGCCCACTTCGTTCGGCGGGCGCTTCTCTTCTCTTTTGGGGATTCAAGCCGGGTAGAAGAACACCGCCGATCCGATGAGGACGTACACGCCGAGCAGCAGGGCGCCTTCGAGCCAGTTCGTCTCGCCGTCGCGAACGACCGAGTTGGCGATGATGACGGCGGCAAACACGGCGACCATTTCGATGGGGCTCACGACGAGGCTCATGGGACTGCCGATCAGCAAGGACGCGAGAACGAGCAGGGGCGCGACGAGCAGGGCGACTTGCACGGTGGAGCCCAGCGCGATCGTCATGGCGAGGTCCATCTTGTTGCGTAGCGCGAACAGGACGGCGGCGGCGTGCTCGGCGGCGTTGCCGATGATCGGAATGAGGATGAGGCCCACGAAGAACTCCGAAAGGCCGAAGGAGCGCGTGGCGACTTCGAGGCTTCCGACGAGGAACTCCGACATGAACCCCACGAGGATCGTCGCGCCGAGCAGCACACCGACCGCGCGGAGCACGCTCCAGTTGGGGCCGTGCTCTTCGCCTTCCTCGTCGGCGGTGGACAGCACGTCTTTGTGCGTGACGAGCGAGAAGACGATGTTGGCAACGTACAGCAAGATCAGCACGACCGCCGTGGCGTCCGAGAGGTTGACGTCGAGGCGCTCGACGAGGCCCGCCGCCTCCGTTTGCCGAGCCGCGAGGTCGAACACGGTCGGGACGAGCAAGGCGATGACGCTGAGGGTCAGCATGGAGGTCACGAGGCCCGCCGACTGGATGTTGAAGCGCTGCGTTCGGAACTTCAAGCCGCCCAGGAACACGGCGAGGCCCATCACCAGCAGCAAGTTGCCGAGAATAGAGCCGATGATGCTGGCCTTCACCACCTCGATCTTTCCGGCTTGCAACGCGAAGAAGGCGATGATGAGCTCGGTGGCGTTGCCGAACGTCGCGTTCAGCAGCCCACCGATGGTGCTGCCCGCGCGCGCGGCGAGTTCCTCGGTGGCGCGGCCCATCCATCCGGCGAGCGGCAGGATGGCGAGGGCGGACGCGGCGAAGATCAGGGTGCCGTTCGCGTTCGTGAACTCCAAGAAGAACGCGATCGGCACGAAGATCAGCAACAAGTTCAGGAACATGCGAAGAGTGTAAGCGGTCGTGAAGCGCCCGGCCTTCCTTCGATCTTGACCTGCCTCGGGATACGCTGAGAGCGTATCGGCTATACTCGGGCGCGATGGCGACGGTGCAGGAACTGCGCGACAAGTTGCGGCGCCCCTTGGAACGCGAGCTTCTGACGGGATGCCAGAATCGCGTCGTGGCGGGCGGCGTGGAAAAGCTCCTCGAAAACCTGGCGCGGCCCTTTCCCAACGTGCGCGAGATGCTGCGCGGCTACGCGGACATGAACTTGCCGACGCGAGAGGAAAAGTTGCGGGAGGCGCTCGCCTTGCTGACGGAGGGCGGCGCGGCGAAGAAGGCGGCGTCCGTCTCCCCCACCAAGAGCGTGACGATCGAGGTGGGCGGAAAGCTGCCGCCGAGTCTGGAAGTCGCGAAGCTCGACCTCGGGCCGGGCGGCGCGAAGAAGTTGCACGCCCTGGGCTTGCGAACGTTGCGGGACGTGCTGCATCACTATCCTCGACGTCACGAGGACCGCCGCGCCTTGCCGAACTTGGAAGAAGTCGAGGAAGGCCAGAAGCTCACCGTCGCGGGCGTCGTCGTCTCCAAGTCGCGCCGCACGCCGAAGCCCGGAATGCTGATTCTGGAGGCGGTGCTGCTCGACGAGTGGAACAACCGGGTGCGCTGCTCGTGGTTCGGGCAGCCGTGGGTGGAGCGTCAACTCAGGGAAGGCGCGCGGCTCGTCGTGACGGGACGCGTGAAGAAGTTCGGGCGATCCGTGCAGCTTGGCGTGGAGTACTTCGAAAGCGAGGACGACGTCAAGGACAGCCTCTCGATCGGACGCATCGTGGGCGTGTACGACGCCAAGGAAGGCACGTCGCAGGCGTTCTTGCGCAAGGTGGCGCACAAAGTCCTCACCGAGACGGACCTCTCGGACTACCTGCCGATCACGACGCGGCAGAAGGTCGGCCTCACGGACTTGCCGGACGCGCTCGCGGGCATGCACTTCCCGACCGACGAGTTTCATCTCGCGCGGGCGTTGGAGCGCTTGCGTTTCGACGAGTACCTCTTCTTGGAGCTTCGCATGCTGCTGCAAGGAGAGGACGGGGTGCTGCTCGGCAAGCGCATCTCGGCGACGAACGAGGACATCGCCACGTTCGAAGCGTCCTTGCCGTTTCGCTTCACGAACGCCCAGCGACGCGTTCTGCTCGAAATCGCGGACGACATGCGCGGCGAGCGGCAAATGGCGCGCCTCGTGCAAGGCGACGTGGGAAGCGGCAAGACGGCCGTGGCGGCATGCGCGCTGTACCTCGCGACGCGCGACTCGTATCAAGGAGCGCTGATGGCTCCGACGGAGATCTTGGCGCGGCAACACTTCGCGAGCCTCACGACGTACCTGTATCCGCTCGGCGTGCGCGTCGGACTGTTGATCGGCGCGATGACCGCCAAGCAGAAGGCGGACGTCGTGAAGGCCTTGGAGACGGGCGAGCTCGACGTCGTCGTGGGCACGCAGGCACTCATTCAAGAAGGCGTGAGCTTTCACAACCTGGGGCTCGCCGTCGTGGACGAGGAGCACCGCTTCGGCGTACAGCAACGCCGCAAGTTGCTGCAAGATCGCCCGGACGTCTTGGTGATGAGCGCGACCCCCATTCCGCGTTCCCTGGCCCTCACCGCGTACGGCGATCTCGAGCTGTCGATCATCGACGAGTTGCCGCCCGGCCGCACGCCCATCGAGACGAAGCTCCTTCAAGACACCCAGCGGCGCGCCGCGTACGGCTTCGTCATGAGCCAGGTGCGCGAGGGGCGGCAAGCGTACGTCGTGACCGCCCTCATCGAGGAGAACGAGAAGCTGGAGTTGCTCGCCGCGACACAGCTCTACGACAACTTGCGCGAGCTCTTGCCCGAAGCGCGCGTGACGCTGCTGCACGGAAAGATGAGCGCCACCGAGAAGGACGACGTCATGGCGCGTTTTCGAGCGCACGAATTCGACGTCCTCGTATCTACGACCGTCATCGAAGTCGGCGTGGACGTTCCGAACGCCACCGTGATGGTGATCGAGAACGCCGAGCGCTTCGGGCTGAGCCAACTGCACCAACTTCGCGGACGTGTCGGGCGCGGATCGCACAAAAGCTACTGCGTCCTCGTGGCGGGCGAACACTCCAAGAAGACGCGCCAGCGCCTCAAAGTCATCGAGAACTCCACGGACGGCTTCGTGATCGCCGAGGCGGACCTCAAGTTGCGCGGACCGGGCGAGCTGCGCGGCACGCGGCAAAGCGGCATTCCGGACCTCAAGCTCGGTGACATCGTGAGCGACGTCGAGATCATCGAGCGAGCGCGCGACCTCGCCAAGACCATCTTGAAAAGCGACCCGACCCTCTCGCATCCGAGGCTCACGGCCCTACGTGAAGAGCTGTCTCAGCGGGCATCGCAAGTCGCGTACCGGGAGGTGATTTGATGCTCAGGCTCGCGACGCGCGAGGACGTCCCCGCCATCTTGGAAATCTACAACGACGCGGTCGTGAACTCGACGGCTTCGTACGACCTCGCGCCGGTGTCGCTCGAAGACCGCCTCGCGTGGTTCGACGAGAAGACCGGGCACGACTGGCCGATCCTCGTGGCGATCGAAGATGGCGACGTCATCGGGTGGGGCACGTACGGACCGTTTCGCGCCAAGCCCGGCTACCGCTTCACCGTCGAGCACAGCGTGTACGTGAAGGCCGCGAGGCGAGGCGGCGGCATCGGCACGGAGTTGCTTCGGGCGTTGATCGAGCGGGCGCGAAGCGAAGGGCGGCACGTCATGATCGCGGGTGTGGACGCGCACAACGAGGCGAGCTTACGCTTTCACGAAGCCCTCGGGTTCAAGCGCGTCGCGCACTTTCGTGAAATCGGGCGAAAGTTCGGACGCTGGCTGGACCTCGTGTTTCTTCAGCTTCTTCTGGAAGACGCGAAAGCCGAGTCGTCCGCTTCGGTGTCATCCGATTCATAGGCACGTTCGCTAAATTATTGTCATGCTTCGCCGAACGCTCGTCTTGCTGTCCCTCGCCCTCGCCGCGTCCACCACCTTCGCGACTCAAAGCGCGCAAGCGCCGTCGACGGCGCCTGTCACCACGACCGCGCCGACGTGCCCTGATCCGTACGCTGTGGGAACGACCGCCGACGCGAACGCGAACGCCCGAACCCTCACGCAAGAGCAACGCGTGAACTTGTTCGACGCGTTCGTGAGCACGGCGCAAAAGTACTACATCGATCCGAAGTTCGGCGGCAAGGACTGGACCAAACTCTCGGCGGACGCGCGTGTCAAGGCGCTCGCAGCCACGACGGACGCGGCGTTCTACAACGAGATCCGCTCGCTCGTCTCCATCATCGATGACGCGCACTTCTACTTCCTCTCGCCGCAGGAAGCGCGCGAGGACGACGAAGGGCTGCAAAACCGCAACACGTACGGCGGCATCGGTGTCCAGATCGGCAAGTCCGAGGACAACAACTTGCTCATCTCGTTCGTGATGCCGGGCACGCCCGCCGAGAAGTCGGGCGTGCGCGCCGGGGAAGTCATCGTGGCCGTGGACGGAAAAGCGTGCCCGACCGTGCCGCAGGTGCGCGGTGAAGCGGGCACCACCGTCACCTTGACGCTGCGCTCGCCGAGCGGAAGCACGCGGCAAGTGCAAGTCGTGCGCGCAAGCGTCAACTCCAATCCCGCTCCGGCGGCAACGCGCCTGAAGTCGGACGAAGGCGTCGTCTATCTGCAGCTCAATACCTTCAGCTACCAGGGATCGGCGAACGACGCGCTGACCTTGCTGCGCTCCGAACTCGCCAAGGGGCCCGTGAAGGGCCTCGTGCTGGACTTGCGCGCCAACAGTGGAGGGCTCATCTCGGAAGGGCAGCGTTTCCTGAGCGCGTTCGCCAACGGCGTGTTCGGCGAGTGGCGTGACCGAGCGGGCCGCTCCCAGCCGTACCTGGCCCTCACCAATCCGCTGCGAACCACCTTGAGCCAAGTGCCGCTCGTGATTTTGACGAGCAACAACACGGCGAGCATGGCCGAGATCACGACGGCGGTGCTGCGTTACCGTCTCGACGCGAAGGTGCTGGGCCAGCGCACGTACAACATCATCGGAACGACTCTCGGCTTCCCGTTGCCCCTCGGCGCGCGCGCCTACATCACGCAAACGGACTTCTACTTGCCGAACGGGGTACGCGTCGGTGAAAAGGGAATCGATCCGGACGTCGACCTTCCCGTCTCCGCGATCATGTCGCCGAACGAGGATCCGGTCGTGACGGAAGCTCTGAAGGTGCTCTCAAGCGTTCGTGGAGCCAAGTAAAGTCAGTTGTCATGTTCGTGTGACACCTCTCGTGCCACAGTGATGTCAAGCGCAAGAGGAATGCGGGCCGAGTGAAGTCCATGCGCAGGGAGTTCGCCTAATTAGGCGAACTCCCTTTTTATGCCGCTGCCACGTTCACGCCTTCATGCTTTCACGGCCCACCCAAGAAGCGCTTGCCTTCGGGCCATGTTTCAACCGAGCGGGCGTCGTATCTTGTTCGGCATGACTTCATTCGCGCGTTCGGATTTGAATGGAAAAATCGCGCTCGTCACGGGCGGCACGAACGGCATCGGCCTCGTCGCGGCTCGAGAGCTCGCGCGCATGGACGCCCACGTCGTCATCGTCGGGCGAAGCGAGGCGAAGCTCGGTGATAGCGCTCGCGTGATCAAGGCCGAGACGGGCCGAGACGTCGAGACGATGAAAGCCGACTTGGAGATTCTGAGCGAGGTGCGCCTGCTCGCCGACACGTTCTCAACGCGCTTCGATCGCCTCGACGTCTTGTTGAACAACGCGGGCGCCTTCTTTCAACGACGCGCGGAAACGAGGGACGGCATCGAGCGTACGTGGGCCCTGAACCACCTCGCGCCCTTCGTGCTGACGACCCGTCTGCTGCCACTGCTGGAGCGGGCGGGCGACGCGCGCGTCGTGACGGTCTCGTCGGACGCGCACCGCTTCGGGCGCCTTCACTGGGACGACATCGAGTTTCGCCGCCGTTACTCGGCGTGGGGAGCGTACGGTCAAAGCAAGCTCGCCAACATCTTGTTCGCCCGAGAGCTCGCGAGGCGCACGGCGGGTACGGGCATGACTTCAAACGCACTGCATCCGGGCTTCGTTCGTACCGGGTTCGGCGGCGGTAGCGAGTCGAGCTTGAGCGGACGCTTGTTGCGCCTCATGACCCGCTTCGCGATCACCGCCGAGGAAGGCGCGCGAACGAGCGTGTACTTGTGCGCAAGCCCGACCGTGCATGGCGTGAGCGGCAAGTACTTCGAGAAGGAACGCGAGGCCGTGCCCGCCCCGCGAGCGCTCGACGACCAAAGCGCGCGGCGTCTTTGGGACGTGAGCGAAGCGATGACGAGCGTCTGAGCCGACAAAAACCGAACGCGAACAATCGGCGAGGGGGAATGGTGGCGTGGGAAGACGCCGCGGTTCCCCCTCGGGCAATTTTGTAATTCGATTGTCAGAATTGAAATGTTAGCTTCCTATTAGGTACATGAGGCGAAGAACACGCGACGTCGAAGCCGTCGCGCCGCTCGATATCGCCGACCACGGGAGGAACGCATGGAACACATGGCACACACCTGGAACTGGACGTACATTGCGTTGTCGTACATCATTGCCGCGTTCGCAGCGTACATGTCGCTCGAACTCGCGTCGCGCGCGGGCAAGACCATCGAGACGAGCCGCAACTTCTGGCTTGTCGCGCAAGGCTTCTTTCTCGGATATGGAATCTGGTCGATGCATTTCGTCGGAATGCTCGCCTTCGAAATGCCCACGTCGGTCTCCTACGACACGCCGCTCACGGTGGTCTCCGGTTTGGTCGCCGTCGTCTTCCTCATCGCCGCCATCTTCGTGATGAACGGCGGGAAGATGAGCGCTCGCAGGTTGCTCACGGCGGGCGCCATCTCCGGAGCGGGCATTGTCTTGATGCACTACGTCGGCATGGCCGCCATGCACGTGTCGGCTGCCAGAACGTACTCGTTCGTTCCGCTCGCGCTCTCGGTGCTGATCGCCGTCTCGGCCTCGTGCGTCGCCTTGTTCTTGTTCTCGCAAGTCACCGGAAAGTGGGCGCTCGATCGTGGCCGCAACGTCTTGTTCGGGCTCAAAGTCGTCGCGGGACTCGTCATGGGCATCGCAATCGTCGGGATGCACTACACCGGCATGGCCGCCGTGCAGTTCGCTCCCTCGGCGGACGCGGCGCTCGCTACGTTCGGCGGCGCGGACACGTCCTTGCTCGGCCTCGTCGTGTTGATCATCACCTTCATGCTCATGGGACTCGCCGTCGTCATGCTGCTCATGGACTCGGGCGCGCAAGAAGCGCTCGAAAGCTTCGACTGATTGTCCGTTTGCTCGCCTCCCCCGTCCTTCGCCCGATTCCTTCCGCGCTGGAGTTACTTATGGCCAAAATCGTAGTTGTTGACGACTCGAACGCCGACCTCAAGCTCATGGAGAGCATTCTCGTGGGAGATTCCCACACGGTGACGACGCTCTCGAATCCCGTGGGAGCCGAAGAGCAGATCGCGTCTCAGACGCCCGACCTCGTCTTGCTGGACATCGTCATGCCCACGCGAAACGGGTACGAGGTTCTTCGGGGCATCAAGCGCAACGCCGTCACGAAAGACGTCCCCGTCATTCTCGTGAGCTCGAAGTCGACCGATACGGACGTGCGTTGGGGCCTGCGGCAAGGCGCGAGCGAGTACGTCACGAAGCCGTACACGGCCGCGCAAGTTCTCGAAACGATTTCCAAGGTGCTGAGTTCGAAGGCGGTGAGTTGAGTGGAGACGAGCGCGACGTCGTCGTCCCGCGCTTTGCTCGTGCGCGTCGGTGGACGTGATGTCGCGCTCGAAGCGCGTTCGACGCGCGGCGCGGCCCTCGTCGAGCACGTGACGCCGGTGCCGCGCTCGTCCGAGATGCTGCTGGGATTGATCGCCGTTCGCGGTGACATCGTGCCCCTCGTGGACCTCGCGCGCCTGCTCGGCTCGGCGACGCCGGAGTTCGTGGGTCGGCAAGCGGTCGTCGTCGAGACCCGCGGAGAGCGCTTCGCCTTTCCCGTGGAGGACGTCTTCGGCTTCGCCAACGTCGTTCCCGCGCACGGTGCGCTGACCGCGCCGCCCGTGGAGGTCGGCGAGAGGGTCGTCGAGGCCCTCTCGCTCGACGAAGCTCTGACGGCGTTGAGCGAGCGCATTTCGCTCGTTTGACACACTCACTTCCCGAATGAAACGAGGGGGTCGCTCGATTCCCCATCGTGGTTCGAGATGTCCACTCTTCGATCTACACTCACCGATCAATAGGCACTGATCGGCACTTTTCCGGAGGACGTCATGGATTCACACGTGGATCAATTGGTAGGAGCTACGCTGCCCGGCGCGCCGAAGCGGCCGCGTATGAAGGCGGCGCGACGCGGTTCGTGGCTCGGCAACTTGCGCGTCGGTCAAAAGCTCGTTCTCATCGCCCTCTCGTTCGGCGTTCCGATCTCGGCGCTGCTCACGGCCCTCGTCGCGCAGCAGCAAGCCAACATCACGTTCACGCGCCAGGAACTCAATGGCGTGCAATTTTTGACGCCTCTCGAAGGCGTTCGCACGGCCGCTTGGCAGCACGCGGTGGCGGCCGTCGGAGTCAAGAACGGCGTGGCGAACGCCGATCAGGATCTCGAGCGCGCGGCGGCGAGCGTCGACGCCAACATCAAGGCGCTCAAAGCGCTCAGCGACCGCTTTCCGCGTCTCGGCGTCACGAACGACTTGGAAGAGCTCGAGCTCAACTGGAGCGCGCTGCGCCAGTCGGCCATCTTGCTCTCTTCTCGCGACGTGGCCGGAGCGCACGCCGCGTTCGACAGCCAACAACTTTCCAAGCTTACGCGCGCCGTCGCCGACCGATCGAACCTCACCCTCGACCCCTCGATCGCGTCGCGCTACACGATGGACATCGTCGTGAACAAGCTGCCCTTGCTGCGTCAGCAAAGCTCGTCGCTGCAATTGCTCGCCGATACCGTCCTGGCAAGCGGCGGGAAGTTCACGCTCGAAGATCGCATCAACTTGTCCACCCAAGCGTCGGCGGCCGAAGAACTCCTCGGCCAGACGATGGAAAGCGTGCAAGTGGCCACGGCGGCGACGCCTTACTTGAAGACCACGCTCGGCAAGACGGCGGACGAGGCGCGGAACAAAGCGCAGCCCTTCTTGCAAGGCATTCGTGAGCTCGTCGGTGGCGGCAACGTGAACCGCGCCAGCTTCGACAAGACTTCCCAGAGCTCCGCGCAAGCTTCGCTCGCCCTTATGCGCTCGGCCCAGTCGGCGCTCACGAACGAGTTGACCGATCGTTCCATGGCGCTCGAACGTCAGCGCCTCGTCACCTTGTTGGGCGTGACCGCCGTGTTGCTCGCCGCCTTCGCGATGCTCATCGCGATTTCGCGCGCCATTTCTCAGCCGCTCGGACAATTGGCAGGCGCGGCGCGCGCGCTCGGTCGCGGCAACCTCAATCTGCGCATTCCCGTGCGGTCGAACGACGAGATCGGCGTCGTCGCCGGGACCTTCAACGACGCCGTCGCGCAGTTGCGCGAAGTCGAGCACAAGAACGCCTCCGACCGTGAGGAAGCGTTGAAGCTGCAAGCGAACATCAGCGAGTTCCTCGACGTCACGATGGAGATCGCCGAAGGTAACTTCACGAAGCGCGGACGCGTCACGGAGGACGTGCTGGGCAACGTCGTCGACTCGATCAACTTGATGGTCGAGGAGCTCGAGGGCGTTCTCAAGCAAGTGCAGCGAGCGTCGGAAGCGGTGAACGTCGGGGCGGGCTCGATGCTCGAAACCACCGACGAGATCGTGCGCGGCGCGGAAGTCACCGCGCAGCAGACGGTGCGCGTGAACGAGCGGGTGTCGGAAGTGACGACGAACATTCGCCACATGGCCGAAAGCGCGCAGGCGTCGGCGAGCACGGCGACGGCGGCACTTCAAGCGTCTCAGCAAGGACAGCAGGCGGTGCAGGAAACGCTGGGCGGCATGCAGAACATCCGCCGCGAAGTGCAAGGCATCGCCAAGCGCATCAAGGGCCTCGGCGACCGCTCGCTCGAAATTCAAGAAATCGTCGATACCATCTCGCGCATCTCCAGTCAAACGAACCTGCTCGCGCTGAACGCCGCCATCGAAGCGGCAGGCGCGGGCGAGGCGGGCGCCCGCTTCGCGGTCGTCGCCGACGAAGTCCGCAAGCTCGCCGAAAACTCCGCGCTCGCCACGAACCGCATCGCGACGCTCATCAAGAACGTTCAAGCGGAAGTGCAGGAAGTGGTCGTGTCGGTGGAAGACGGAACGCGCGAGGTGGAAGCAGGCTACCGCGTAGCCAGCACCGCCGGTGAGCGCCTGTCCGAAATCGGACGTCTCGCTCAGCGCTCGGCGGACCTCGCCCGCATCATCTCGGAAGGGACGCAGGCACAGGTGCGCGGCGTGGAAAAAGTGGGCGAATCGGCCGGCGCGATCGCGCAGATCGCCGAAAGCTCGCGTCTCAGCGTGCAGGCAGGCCGCGAGGCCGCCGAGCGTCTGCGTCTGCTCGCCGAAGATCTCAACGGACAACTCGAGCGCTTCCGCTTGTCGTCGTGAGCACGCCGCATCGTAAGACACCGGAAAGGAGGCGAACGTGGATCAAGCAATGTCCGGCGACTTGTTCGAGAGTTTTTTGCTCGACTCGTGGGAAACGCTGGCAAGCTTCGAACGCCTCGTAGCAGCGCTGCGCGAGCGTTACGACGAGACGTCGCTGCACGACCTCGCCGTCATCGCGCACCGCATCAAGGGTACGACCGCTTTGTACGGCTATCCGCAGATGTCGCGCCTGGCAGAGCTCGCCGAGCGTCTGCTAGAACTACGCCCCAGGCTCGACGAGGAAGGACGCGAAGGGCTCATCGCCTTTCTGGAGCGCCTCGCGGTGTGCTTGCGCGGCGCGTTGGAACGCGTGAGCGCCCAAGAAGGCGAAGGCGAGCTCGGACTCACGTTCGCCGAGCTCGGCGGCACGGCCTTGCTGCAACAACTGTTGTCGAGCGCGCCCAAAGCGTTCGTTCGAAAGACGGTGGACGGAGCGGACGGGCGTCAGCAGAACTTGAGCGAACAGCTCACGTCCTTCGCCCGCAAGAACGCGGAAATCTGGACGTACTTCGCTCCCGAGGCTCGCGAGCACATCGAGCTGATGCGGTCGATCCTCGATCAAGGCGCACGTCGCGGCGAGGATCTCACGGGCCTGTTCCGTTCCGCGCACACCCTCAAGGGCTCGTCGTACATGGTGGGCTGCACGCCGCTCGGCGACCTCGGGCACCTGCTCGAAGACGTCTTGGGCGCCGCGCGTGAAGGGCGTCTCGATCTGCAAGGCGGCGCGGCCCTCGTGCTCGCCGAAGGCATCGATCTGGCCGAGCGCATGCTGCTCGTCGCGGAAGGCGAGGAGACAGACCTCACGCGCGTTCATCGCCACACGCGCCGCAAGCTGCTCGCCCTGCGCGGCGAGGAGGACGACTCGGCGAACATCGTCCCGGAGGCGACCGCCACGCCCGAGCCCGCTCCTGCCCCGTCCGCCGCTCGCGGAGCCGACGCGTCGTCGACCGTGCGCGTGTCGACGCGCAAGCTCGACGACTTGATGCGGTCGGTCGGGGAACTCATCGTGAGGCGCTCTCGCCTCGATTACCAACTCGAGCAATTCGCCGACTTGGAACGACTGCTCGCGGCGAGTACCGAGCGCCTCTCGCGCACGGTTCTTGAATTCGAAGAAAAGTACCTTCACCCCCACCTTCAGGCGGCGGGCTCGCCCGAGACCACGGACGCGACGGCCGAGCCGACCGCTGAGGCGCTCCGACCCGCGTCGAGCGTCACGGCGACCGTGAGCGAGCTGTTCGACGAGTTGGAATTCGACTCGTACGGCGACCTCAACGTCGTCGCGCGGGCGGTATCCGAGATGTCGGCCGACCTCGCGGAATTGCAGCAGAGCTTCACGACGAGGCTCTCGGTGCTGCGAGAGGAAAGCGAGTCGCTCGGCAAGTTGGCGCGCTCGGTACGAACGGACGTGTCGCGCGCTCGACGCGTTCCATTCTCGGGAGCGGCGGCGCGTTTGAAGCGCTGGGCGCGCACGCGCGGCGCCGACATCTTGAAGCTGGACGTGCAAGGCGAGAACGTCGAAGTCGATACGGTGGTGCTGGAGGCCCTCACGGCGCCGCTGTTGCACCTCGCCAACAATGCGCTCGCCCACGGCGTCGAGCCTGCGGCGGTGCGCGAAGCCCTCGGCAAGCCCCGCGAAGGGCAACTCCTCGTGCGCGCGGAAGCGCGAGGCGCCTTCTTGGACGTGGAGTTCAGCGACGACGGAGCGGGGATCGACCTCGCGACCGTGCGTGAAAAGGCGCGCGGCCGCGTGAACGACGCGCAGCTGAACGCCATGTCGGACGACGAATTGACCTCTTTGATCTTCCTGCCCGGCCTTTCGACGTCTTCGGAAGTGACGTCGGAGGCGGGGCGCGGCGTCGGGATGGACGTCGTCTCGGAAGCCGTTCGCCGTCTCGGCGGACAGGTGCTCGTACGGTCGGTGCGCGGCGTCGGCACCACCTTCACGTTGCGCGTGCCACTCACTCAGCAGATCACGGACGCGCTTGTCTTCACCGTCGGGGACTTGCTCGGCGGCTTCCCGACGGGCATGGTTCGCGCTTTGAACGAGGTGCCCGTCGGTTCGGTCCTCGTCACGGACGCGGGCGAGCAGATCGACCTCGCGGGTGAACGTCTCCGCCTCTATCGCTTGGCAGACCTCCTCGGCTACACTCCTCCTCAAGAGGAGGCCTTGAAGGTGATCGTGGTGGAGTCTGGAGGACGCAAGTCCGCCGTCGTGGTCGACGGGTTTGTAGGCTTGGAGGAATTGGCGGTGCGACAACCTGGCGCCCTGCTGGGAGACGTCGGGTATCTCGCGGGCGGCGCCCTCGATCGCGCGGGCAACGTCGTGCTGCTGTTCGATCCGCTCGGCGTGGAGCAGCTTTCGGGAGGGGCCGTTTCGACGGGGCTTCCGAAAGTCTCCGTGCGAGCCAGTGCCAAGCGCGTGTTGCTCGTCGACGACTCGGTCAGCGTGCGGCGCGTCGTGTCGAGCATGCTGTCGCGGGCAGGCTACGCCGTGAAGACCGCCGGGGACGGCGCGGAAGCGCTCGACTTGCTGCGCGTCGACTCGGACTTCTCGGCCGTGCTCACGGACCTCGAGATGCCGCGCGTCAACGGCTTCGAACTCATCGAAGAGGTGCGGCGTCGCCCGACGACCGCGCATCTGCCGATCGTCGTCATGACGACGCGCGCCGGTGACAAGCACCAAACGCTCGCGAAGTCGCTTGGCGCGACGGATTACTTCAGCAAACCCATCGACGAGGCACGCTTGTTACGCCGCCTCGCCGACCTCACGAGTGCCGGGATTCGGGCGTGAGGGTGGTGGCGCTCTGCTGCTGATCATGTCGAACAACGCACGTCGAGCTCGCCTTGCCGAGCATCTTCGCCTCGTCGGCGTGGATGTGCGTGAAGCGCAAAGCGCGCTCGAAGCGTTGACGCAACTCGAGCGGACGGTGCCGGACGCGATCGTGTGCGACGCGCAGTTGCAGGACATGACGGGCATGGAAATGCTCGACATCGTTCGCAGCGAACCCCAGTACTCGTCGCTGGTGTTCTTGCTGGTCGGCAGTGAGGAGCTTTCGAGCTTCGGCCTTCGAGATCTCGCCGTGTCCGCCGACGCCACGCCTTCGGACATTCTCCGCGAACTTCGCCTGATCCTCGACTTCAATCCTTTGGGCGTGCAGGAAGTGTCCGGCTCGTTCGAGACGTTGGGTTGGATGGGTGTGCTGCGCGCGCTCAACCAAGGGCGGCGCAGCGGCGAGTTGCGCGTGACGGTCGAATCGAGCGATTCACGCGTCTGGCTGCAAAGCGGACAGATCGTGCACGCCCGCTACGGTCTGCTGCAGGGAGAAGCGGCCATCACAGCTTTGCACGGCGGCCTCATGAACCTCGTGAACGCCGATTACACCTTCACGGCCGGAACTCCGGCCGTTCCCCGGTCGATCACCACTCCCACCCCGGTGTTGCTGGGCCGTGCGGCGCCGAGTGACGTGCTGCGACTCCCCGTCGACTGAATTCATCTTCTCCAGGAGTGTCAATGAAACAAGTTCTCGTCGTGGACGACAGCCTCAGCGTCCGCAAGGCGCTGGAAATCATCCTCAAGCCCTTGTCCTACACCGTTCGCATGGCCGATTCGGGCGAGGCGGCACTCGCCGCTCTCGGAGAAGCGAAGGTGGACCTCGTCATCGCGGACGTGCTCATGCCGGGTATCAGTGGCTTCGAGTTGTGCGAGCACATCAAGACGGATCCTTTGCACGCGCAAACGCCCGTCGTGCTGATCTCGGGCATCGTCAGCGACGAGGAGCGCGCGCAAGCGACGAGCGTCGGGGCGGTTCAGCTCGTCAAAAAGCCTTTTCGCGCCGAAGATCTGCTGCCCGTCGTGCAGACCGCCCTCGCGGGCAGGCCCGACGAGCACGACGCGCCCGCCGCTGCGCCGAGCCTGCCGAGCGACGGCTTGCTCGACGCGCTTCTCTCGAAGCAGGGCATTGTGAGCGCCCTCGTGACGAGCGACGGCAAGGCGCTCGCTCGTCGCGGCGATCCTCTGCCCGACGAGGACACGCTGTGCCAGTACGTTCGCTTCTTCGCGTCGGCCCTCTCGGTGGTCGGCACGCATTTGGAAGAGGAGTGGAGCGGCGCCTTGTTGGAGTACGGCAAGCGCTCACTCCTCGTCGCGCCCCTCACGGCGCGCCACACCTTGCTGGTCGTCTTGAAGGACGCGGGCGCTTCGAACGTCGCCAAGTACGTCGTGAAGACGCAGCGACCTCAATTCGAGGCGGCCTTGTCGCTGAACTGACTGCACGCCGATCAATTCGGCGCGTAGGACCATTCAAGTGGCGCGGCGGGCTCGATGAGGACGAGCTCGCCGCCATCGTCTTTGACGGCGGCGAGCAGCAAGCCGTCGGGCAAGTCCTCGAACAACTCGGCTTCGTTCTCGAAGACCATCAGCACGATCGCGCGCTCGAGCGTTCCGTCCTCGGGCCGGGCCAGGTAAGCCCAGCCGCCTTCGCGCAGGACGCTCGCGACTGCCTGCCACCCGCGCGAGTCGGCGGCGGTGTAACGACGCGCGACTTTGGGCAGCGTTCCACGCAGGCGTTCGAGCGTATGGCCGTGCAACATGATGTCACTCTAACCGCCGAGCATGAGCGGGGCCCTTCATGAAGCTGATAGGCATTCGCGCTTAGGTCACGCTTTCATAAAGCACGAGGGTGACGTGCACAGCGCACGTCACCCTTGAAGTGGTTATTTTTCGCCTCGCTCAGGCCTTCATACAAGATTGAGGCCACGCGGCACGTTCGCGCACGATTTCACGGAAGCGGCCCACGCCCGCTTGCAGCAGTTCGAGGGCGCGGGGAAACACGTCCTTGAAGTCGCCTTCGCGTGCCAACAGAATTTCCACGGTCGCTTGAGTATCGCCGCCCGCGACGAAGACCTTGACGGCTTTCGTCTTGGTGTTGACTTCGGAAGCGGCTTCGAGCGCGCGGCGGCGGTCCGCCTCGGTCTTGGCAGCGTAGAAGTTCGGGTACAGCAGGATGAAGGACAGCGGGTCTTTTTCACTGACGCGCAGGAAGTAGTGGCCGCCTTGAATCTTGAAGTACACGTCTCCCTCGGCGTCGACGCTGGGCTCGTAGCCCGCTTGCGCCAAGAAATCCGTATATTGTTGCACCAGCGGGTTGAGCGTGCGCTCCATCATGACCTCATTTTAGAACTCGTCTTAAGGGAATGTATAAGAGAAGCTGACGTAGCTCTCACGGACCGCGCCGCGATCTTACTGCAAGCTCGCGACAGGACGGCGGAAGTTCAAGGTCAGAAGCGCGCACACCAGCATGGCGTACGACATCACGAGGATGAACAAGTCCGTTGACGGATAAAGATACGAAATCGCGCCGCTCATTACCAGCAACGCGGTCAAGGCGAGCAGCAAGGGTTCCCGCTTGTCGGGCCGAGCCGTGTAGCCGTAAATGCCCGCGATCATCGCAAACAACAACGGGCCGAGCAGAGTGTTGAACATTTCGACTTCCATCAGTCCTCTCCTTCGCACCACCCTAGCAGAACCTATTAAGTGTTTCTAGAGTCGCTTCTCATGTTGTACAAACAAAGTGATTGCTCCGACTTCAAGTTCCAGGCAACGTCAAGCTAAGGCAAGCTCAAGCAAACAACGCTCCTGCCGCGAGAAAAACGCAATGCCTCCTTCCTACAATGAAGCTTGACCCGCGCGCCGCGCGGGGATCAGCTCTGCAAGGAGGCGCGCATGGCGAGGCTCAAAGGCAAAGGGAACAACACCGGAACCAGCATCGCGATCACCGTATTGATCCTACTCATTCTGTTCTTACTACTTTATTTCTTCTACTTGAAACCCAACAACCTTCTCGACCTCGGTTTTTGATTGGTGGCTCGACATGCGAAAAGGCAAAGACATCATCGGCAAGCCGATCGTCACCCTCGAAACGGGTGAACGCGTCGCCAACGTCCAAGACCTCGTGTTCGATCAACGCTCCAACGAACTCCTCGCCTTGCTCGTCGACGAGGGCGGTTGGTTCCGCGCAGCGCGCGTCGTACCCCTCAGCGCCGTTCGTTCGTTCGGCGAGGACGCCATCGTCATCGGCTCGCCCGAACAAGTCGTGTCCGCCACCGACCTCGAGCGCGTGCCCGACATCCTCAACGACGACGCCAAATTGCTCGGCACCACCCTCATGACCACCGACGGCAAAAACCTGGGGCGCCTCGCCGACTTGTACTTCGACGAGATCAGCGGCAAGGTCGTGGGGTACGACGTGACGGGCGGGCTCTTCGCCGACCTCTCCTCGGGCCGCTCGTTCGTGCCCGCACCGGAAACCATCACCTTCGGCTCGGACGTCGCCATGGTGCCGCCCGAAACGGCGCTCGCCATGGAGGAAGCCGAGCCGGGCGGACTTCAAGGCGCGTTCAACTCGGCAGGCCAAAGCTTGCAGAGCACGTATCAGAACGCCGCCGCCGCGACGAAAGAGCGCCAACGAACCTTCGTGGTCGGCAAGCTCGCCGCGCGAGAAGTGACGGCGCCCGACGGCGAGCTCATCGTCGCGGCAGGCGAGCCCATCACGGAGGAAACCGCGCAATTCGCCGACGAGAAGGGCGCTTTGAACGCCTTGTTCCTCGCGGCGGGCGGCGGCGCCTTGCAAGAGACGTTCCAAAACGCTCGTGACCGCGTGCAAGAGCGCTACGAGGACTTGTCGACCGCCTCGAAGGAACGCCAGAAGGACTTCGTGACCGGCAAGGTCGCCGGAGACGACGTCACCGCTCCCGACGGCACCATCATCGTCACGAAGGGTGACGAGATCATGCCGGAGATGGTCGACCTCGCCGAGCAGAAGGGCGCCTTGCCGCGCCTGCTCGCCGCCGCGGGCGGCGGCTTGGTACAACAGGGCGTCAGCTCTGCCGGAGAACGCTTCGACGATCTGCGCGAGAATCTCGGAACGGCGAGCGCCGAGCGGCAACGAGAATTCCTGATCGGCAGGACGGCCGAGCGCGAAGTCATCGCCAGCGACGGCACCCTCATCGTCGGGCGGGGCGCCGTCATCAACGAGTTCGACGTGGCGCGCGCCGAACAGCACGCTGCCGTCGGCACGCTGCTCGCGGCCGTGACCGTCGGTTCGCTCGCTACGGGCGCCGAGAATGTCCGCGACAACCTCGCCAGCGGGCTCGACACCGTGAGCGCCCACCTTTCGGGAGCCGTCGACAACCTCCGCGCGCGAGTCGTCTCGGACGGCGCGGCGACGAGCACGGCGACGACCGCGACCGACGGAGTCGTGGGGCGCCGCGTCGTGACCGACGTGTACGGACCCGCCGGCATCCTGCTCGCCGCGCAAGGCCAAATCGTCACGCCCGCCGTGCTGCAAGACGCCCGGGCGCACGGACGCGAAGCCGAATTGATCGCCGCGACACGCGGCGGCACGGCGGGCACGACCGCGACCGTCTCCGACCGCCTTGCCGAAGGAACGCAGCGTGTCAGCGAAGGCGCGTCGAGCCTCATCGACCGCGCCAAGGAGTGGATCAACGAGCGCGCCGAGCAAGCGCAAGAAGCCAACGAGCAGCGCCGAATTAACAACGCCCTGGGGCGCCCCGTGACGCGGGTCATCCTCGATCCGTCGGACAACATCATTCTCAACGTCGGCGAGATCGTCACGCACAAAGCCGTCGAGATGGCGAGGACGGGCAGTGTCCTCGACATCCTGCTCGACTCCGTCAGCACCGATACCGCTCCCCTCACGCCCGAAGACGTTCGCCCGCATGCCACGGGTACCGCGGCGCTTCAAGTCGAACACGACGAACCCGTGCGGCTCAACGACGACGGCACGCCCCGTCGGGTCTGAGCTTCCCCTTCGAGCCCTCCTTCCCGTTCGAGGAAGGAGGGCTTTTCGAGTCGAGCGGTGGCTTTCGGACGAATTTCAGGTTCGAGCTATACTTGTAAGTAATGCGCCTCAATCGGCTGGAAGTGCGCCGTCTCGCCACCATCGAATCGCTCGACCTCGACCTCGGGGACGGGTTTTGCGCCTTCACGGGCGAGACGGGCGCCGGGAAGAGCATCATCGTGGACGCCCTCGGCTTGTTGATGGGCACGAGAACGAACGCGGACCTCGTTCGAAGCGGCACCGAGGACTTGCTCGTGACAGGTTTTTGGAACGACGAGAGCGCTTCGAGGCGTGTCACGTCCGCCGGGCGGTCCACGACGCGCCTCGAAGGCGAGGTCGTGAGCCTCAAGGAACTTGCCGCTTGGACCTCCGAGCGCCTCACCATCCACTGGCAGCACTCGGCGCAGACCCTGCTCTCCCCCGCCCACCAGCGCGCGATGCTCGACCGTACGCTCGCCGGAAGCGAAGTCGAGGCGTACAAGGAGGCGTTCAAGGCCTGGACGGACGCGCGGTCACGGCTGGACCGTCTCCGAGCGAACGAGCGAGAACGGGCGCGGCAACTCGACCTTCTGGAGTACCAACTTCAGGAAATCGACGCGGTCACCCCGGTCGTCGGCGAGGAGGATCCGCTGAACGCCGAACTCGCCCGCCTCTCGAACCTCGAGACGATCGCGACGGGAGCGGCGGGCGCACTGGAGCTCTTGAGCGAGGCGGACGTCAACGCGGTGTCCCTCGTGACGGACGCCGTGCGCGCCATGACGCAAAGCGCGAAGTACGACGCGAACGTCGCACAACTCTTGGAGGAAGTCAAAGCCGCGCGCGAAGCCCTCAAGGCCGTGGCCGGAGAGCTGGCGTCCGTCGCCGAAGACAGCGCGCCCGATCCCGAAGAGCTCGCCCGCATCGAAAGTCGCCTCGCCGCCTTGTCGAAGCTGCGCACGAAGTACGGCCCGACCCTCGAAGACGTCTTGAAGTACCGAGACGAGGTCTCGGCGCAACTCACCGAGTTGCGCCGAGACGAGCGCGACGCGGGAAGCCTCGACGCGGAAGTCGAGGCGCGTTTGCGCGACGTCCGGAAGCGCGGAGAGGCCCTCTCGAAAGCGCGCGCGAAGATCGCGCCGACGCTCGCTTCCAAGCTGCTGGCAGTCGTTCGCGAGCTCGGGATGCCGCACGCGCGTCTCTCGTTCGCCCTCGCGCCGCTCGACGAGCCTGCTTCGCACGGCGTCGAGAACGTCGAGTTGATGTTCAGCGCCAACCCGGGCGAGCAACTCGGCCACCTCGCCGACGTCGCGTCGGGCGGTGAGTTGTCCCGGGTGATGCTCGCCGTGAGCACCGTGCTCGGAGCGGACACGCCGACCGTGGTGTTCGACGAGGTGGACGCCGGAATCGGGGGAAGCGCCGCCAACGCGGTCGCGGCGCAGCTCGCCGCCCTCGCCGAGCAGCGTCAAGTGCTCGTGGTGACGCACCTCGCTCAGATCGCCGCGCGGGCGAATCATCATTACAAAGTCGAAAAGCACGTCGAGGGCGGGCGCACGGTCACACGTGTTCGCGAACTCGTCGACGACGAGCGCGAAGCGGAGATCGCGCGAATGCTCTCGGGCTCGGACTCCTCGGCGGCGCGTCAGCACGCACGTGAACTGTTGACGGCCCCGCGCTGAGGGAGCGTGAAGAAGACGTTCAGTCGCCCGTCAGTTCCCGCCCGTAAGATGAGCGTCATGAACAAGCGAGCGATCGGCGTCCTGAGCTTGGGAGCCGCCCTGTTGTCGGGCTGCACCATGACGGGACCCAACAACTTCGAGGTGCACGAGGTACTTCTGTACGGCGGCGTTCAGGAGCGCATCGGCTGGGTGTACGGCGACCTGCCCGCCACGACAGGCGCGGCGAGCGGCTCGACGAACGTGAAGCTCGGCGGCAGCGACGTCACGCTGCGCCCGCAAGTCAGCGACGCGCTCGCCGTGACGGGCACGCTGAGCGTTGGTGGGCGCGCGACGTTTCGCGCGCCCACCACGGCCGTCAACCGCGCCGTGACCGTCACGAAAGACTTCATCGGAGACAACTACAGCGTGCAGGTCGGAACGAACGTCGACGCCGTGTTCTTCACGGACGGCCGAACGTGGTTCAAGCTTTCCGACCGTCTCGTCGCCGGAAGCGTCGTGAGCCGCGTGCCCGCCAACGTCGGAACGCTGCGCGGCGCCGGCAGTCTCACGAACGCCGAGGCGGACGCGTTGTCGAGCTCGCTTTTGAGTCAAGGGCCGCTCGCGGTCGCCGTCCTGCCGATCAGCACGCTGCCCGACCGCCCGCTCGACGTGTCGCCAGCACCGCGCACCTACCTGCGCACCGGCCTCTTCGTGCAACCGGGCCTCGCGACCGCCATCGCGCCGACGCCCGCCGCTCCTTCCAATTCGAATCCGAGTGTGACCGTGACCGAGTACACCCGAGGCGCCAACAGCATCTTCTCCAGCCCGAACGCCAGCGTCTTCGTGTCGCGCACCGCCACCGACTTGGCGGCGCGCCTCGCCGTGGCCTTCGGCAATCAAACGAACCCGCCGAACTTGCCGAGCGTCGACTTCGCCCGAGAAACGATCGTCACGTTCTTCTTGGGGCAAAGGCCGACCGGAGGGTACGGCGTCAGCCTCGTCTCGGCGCGCGCGAGCGGCAGCACCCTCACCGTGACGGTGCGCGTCACCGCCCCGGGTCCCGGCGCCATCACCTCGCAAGTCATCACCAGTCCGTTCCTCTTGGTGCGGGCCAGCGGTCTGTTCGACCGCGTGGTCGTGCAGGACACGAACGGCACCGTGCTGGCCCAAAGCAACTGAACATCGACTTCGCCGAGCGGGAGGTTCTCGCTCGGACATGAACGGGCGGTTCGCGAGGAGCGACCGCCCGTTCGAATTACGCGCTCAGGATTTCGCAGCCAGCGGGAGTCACGACGATGGTGTGCTCAAATTGGGCGCTGGGCTTGCCGTCGGCGGTCACGACCGTCCAGCCGTCGCCCAGAAGGCGCGTGTCGGGCTTGCCGAGGTTGATCATCGGCTCGACCGTGAACACCATGCCCGCTTGCAGCTTGAGGCCGGTGCCGGGCTTGCCGTAATGCAGCACCGTCGGTTCTTCGTGCAGACGACGTCCGACGCCGTGCCCGGTGTATTCGCGCACCACGCTGAATCCACGCGGTTCGGCGGTGCTTTGAATGGCGTGCCCGATGTCACCGAGACGCGATCCGGCCTTGACGGTCTCGAGCGCGGCGTTGAGGCAGTCGCGGGTCGTGTCGACGAGCTTGCGAACATCGGGGCGGACGTTGCCGACCGTGTACGTGTAGCAGGCGTCACCGTAGAAACCGCCCAGCTTCACGCCGATATCGACGCCGATGATGTCACCTTCGCGAAGTCGACGGCCGTCGGGAATGCCGTGGCAGATGACCTCGTTCACCGACGCGCAGATGGTGCCGGGAAAAGGAGTGTGGCCGTGCGGCGCGTAGCCCTTGTACGCGGGTTCGGCCCCGTGCGAGCGAATGAACTCCTCGGCGAGTCGGTCGAGTTCGACGAGGGTGACGCCAGGCTTGACGTAAGGCTCGAGGACCACGAACGTCTGCGCGACGAGCGCGTTCGCTTTACGAAGCGCCTCGATTTCCTTGGGGTTCTTGAGGGCGACGCGAGTCATACCGGACAAGGCTATCATCAACGCCCGCTGGACACCGAGAAGGCGTACACGGTGGTCGACTCGAACACTTCGCCCGGCCGTAGGACCGTGGAGGGAAAGCGAGGCTGGTTCGGCGTGTCGGGAAAGTGCTGCGTTTCCAAGCACAGCGCCCAGCGATGCTCGTACACCCGCCCGTCCTTTCCGTGAACGCTGCCGTCGAGGAAATTTCCGGAGTAGAACTGGACTCCCGGCTGTGTCGTGGCGACGTCCATGACGCGGCCCGAGGCGGAATCGAACAGGCGCGCGACATGAGCCAGGGCGCGCGGACGCTCAGCGAGCACGAAGTTATGATCGTAGCCTCCCGCGAAGCGCAACTGCTCGTCGTCGTCGTTCACGCGTTCACCGATTTTGCGAGGCGTGCGGAAATCGAAGGGCGTGCCGTCCACCTTCTGAAAGTCACCGGTCGGGATGAGGGTCTCGTCGATCGGCGTGATCGCTTCGGCGGCGATGGTGAGTTCGTGGTCGAGAACGTCGCGGCTCGCGTCGCCCGTCAAGTTGAAGTACGAGTGGTTGGTGAGGTTGACGATCGTCGGGGCGCTCGTCGTCGCGCGGTAGTGAAGGCGCAGTTCGTTCGCGGTCGTCAGAGTGTACGTGACGACCGCCGTAAGGGTGCCGGGATAGCCTTCCTCGCCGTCCGGGGAGACGTACGTGAGGCGCACGCTCGGCTCGTCACCGTCGATCGGCTCGGCTTGCCATACGACTTGATCGAATCCGCCCGGACCGCCGTGCAAGGAATTCGGGCCGTTGTTCACGGGCAACTGGTACGTCTGACCGTCGAGTTCGAAGCGGCCCCGCGCGATGCGGTTGGCGTGCCGTCCGATCAGCGCTCCGAAGTAAGGTGACTGCGCCCGCCCGAGGTACGGCTTCAACGTGTCGTGTCCGAGGACGACGTCGCCCGGCGTTCCCTCTCGGTCGGGGGTGAGCAGGTGGGTGACGATGCCTCCGAAATTCGTGATGCGCGCTTCGAGACCCGACGGCGTGCGCAGCGTGAAAATGGAGACAGACGTTCCCGCGTCCGTCTCCCCCCAAGGTTGCTGTTCGATGCTCATTGGCGAATCAAACCTCATGAACGCGCTCACTGTCCAGAGGGGAAGCGCGTCATGAGTGGCGCAAACGTCGCCTCACATCCTCGACGTCGGCGAGCCACGCGCCGAAGTCGTCGCCTTCGGCCGCCCACAAGTCTCGCACGTCGGAGTTCGCGGCCGTGACGCGTTCGAGGGCGTCGAGCGCGAGGCTTCGCAGATCGTCGGACACTTGCAGCGGCAAGGACGACAGCGCGGCGCGGCGCTCCATCGGCACGCGTGACCAGTCGCCGGTCACGTACACGGCCACGAGTTCCGCCGCCGCGACCGCCCGCATGCCCTCGGGCACTTCGAGGAAGTCGTCCTCGTCCACGGCGATCTCGAGCGCTTCCCATACGGCGACCGGCCCGTCATTCAGCACCTCTGCGAGGTAGCGAGTCGCCTCGTCGTTTTCGAAGACCCCGGTTCCCCACGCCGCCATCAGCTCTTCACCTGCTCTCCGCGGCCGTACGTGCGCTCGACGTACGTTTCGAGAAGCTCTTGGAAATCCTCGGCGATGCGCGGGCCTCGCAACGTCGTGAGCAGTTGACCATCTTGGTACACGGGCGCGCGCGGATCTTCGCCCGTGCCGGGCAGCGAGATGCCGATGTTCGCGTGCTTGCTTTCGCCGGGACCGTTGACGACGCAGCCCATCACGGCGACCTGCATCGCCTCCACGCCGGGGTACTTGAGCTTCCACTCGGGCATGGAGTCGCCGATGTACCTTTGAATCTTTTGCGCGAGTTCCTGAAAGAAGGTGCTCGTCGTGCGGCCGCAGCCCGGGCAGGCCGTGACTTGAGGCAGGAACTGCCGAATGCCCATGGACTGCAAAATTTGTTGCGCGACTTCCACTTCGAGCTTGCGAGGCGCGCCGGGCTCGGGCGTGAGAGACACGCGAATGGTGTCGCCGATACCTTCGAGCAGCAAGGGCGCGAGGGCCGCGCTGCTCGCCACGATGCCCTTCATGCCCATGCCGGCTTCCGTGAGGCCGAGGTGCAGAGGGTAGTCGCACAAGGCGGCGAGCTTGCGGTACACGGACCACAGTTCGGGAGCGCTCGACACCTTGGCGGAAATCAGGATCTTGTCGTGTCCGAGGCCGAGCGACTCGGCGTACTCGGCGCTCTCCAAGGCGGACGCGATCATCGCGTCGATCATGACGTCCGTGCCGCTTCTCGGCGTCGCGCTGCGAGCGTTCTCGTCCATCATGCGCGCGAGGACCGTTTGGTCGAGGCTGCCCCAATTCACGCCGATTCGAACGGGCTTCGCGTACTCCTTGGCGACCTCGATCATCGTCGCGAAGTTCTTGTCGTGATGCTGACCCGCGCCGACGTTTCCGGGATTGATGCGGTACTTCGCGAGTAATCTCGCCGTCTCGGGAAACTCGCGCAGGAGGATGTGGCCGTTGTAGTGGAAGTCGCCGACGATGGGCGTGCTCAAGCCCACGTCGGCGAGTCGCCGCACGATGTCGGGAATGGCCGCCGCCGCCGCCTTGTTGTTCACGGTGACGCGCACGACTTCCGAACCCGCGCGGGCCAGCTGGGCGATCTGAATGGCGGTCGCCTCGGCGTTGGCGGTGTCGGTGTTCGTCATGGACTGCACCATGACCGGATGATCCGAGCCCACGGGCACGGTTCCCACCCAAGCCGTCACGGTTTTGCGACGAGGAATCATGTGCCCAGTCTAGCGACGAAGGCAGAAGCGGGATAGCGTGAAACGTCCCGAACGAACCATGTCTCGGCGCCCGGTCCTCTTGACGCCATGTCGGAAGCGGAGGCCTCGAACGCGCCCCGCTCGACCTCGAAGCCGAGCAGGGTCGCCGCGCTCGACCCTGCCGGGCACGAGGCGCACGAATCCGCGCGCCGGTACGCCCTTGAAACGTTCGAAGTGTGCTCGAAAGGGCGACGAGTTCCCGACGAGGCGGCGAGTTCGAAGGGCTTCTCGCAGAAGCGTGGCCGATTCCTGACGCTTGTTCGTCGCCTCCGGCCGAGAAGGTTCCCCTTTCGCGCCAGCCCCTTCCCGTCAGTCGTTCAGCACCGGATTCACGGCGAACGTCAGTTGCGCGCCCGGTTTCACGTAGACGCACTTCACGAAGACGAGGCGCGTCCGGACGATGACGTGCTCGAATCCGGCAGGCAAGTCCGAGCGGCGCGCGTTCAGCAAGCAACCCTGGTACAGCTCGGGCAGTTCGTCGGGACCGCCGACGGTCTTCACGAGGTCGCGGACGATCTTGGCGACCGCACGGACATCGGTCTTCGAGCTGATCCACACGTCGAGCGACGCCGCGAGGACGGGCGCCGTCCTCGCCTGGTTCGTGTCGGGGCGGGCCTGCTTCGGGTAGCGAAAGAGCTTGGCCGTCACGCCGGGGACGTTCAAGGTGTGCGTGTAGATGTACGCGGGACTTTCACCACGCGTCAGGACGGCGGGCGAGCAGTCATACGTCTTGCAGAACGAGGTCGAGGAGAGGTTGGCGGAGGAACCGAAAAAAGCCGATGTGGGCGTGCCGAGCGCGAGCAGGGAAAGGGCGGAGAGAAGGTGCATCGAGGCAAGCTAGCGCCGCCTCGTTACGCTGCCCTGAAGCGGCAGGTGTCCCGCCACGCGAGCTCAACGAGAAGCTGAGTTGCTGTGCTCCTTCCGTCACGGTAGCTCGCCGTGCCCCCCGTGTCCTTGATCCAGCGGTGCTCGTCGGGCGGAACAGCTCGAGCGGTGAGGGGGCCGCCGATTCAGTCGGTCGTCTTCGTCAAGGCGGCGAGGGCGGCTGTCACGCCGCCCCGGACGATCATTCGAGTTCGGTCAAATCGATTCCAGCGGCTTCGCGTTTCCCTGCACGAAGCGCTCGACGCCGCTCGGCGCGGCCCACTTCGCGGCGTTCACCAACACTCGTCGTACGTCCGGAAGGTGATACGTCGGGTACGTTTCGTGTCCGGGGCGGAAGTAGAAGATTTTGCCTTTGCCGCGCGTCCACGTGCAACCCGATCGAAAGACCTCGCCGCCGCTGAACCAGCTCACGAACACGAGTTCTTCGGGGGCGGGCACGTCGAAGAACTCGCCATACATCTCCTCTCGCTCGATCTCCACGAATTCGTGCAGCCCCGTCACGATCGGATGGTGCGGCGCGACGATCCACAGGCGTTCCTTGTCGTTCGCCTCGCGCCACTTCAACATGCAGCCCGTCCCCATGAGGCGTCGGAACGGCTTGGCCATGTGCGCGGAGTGCAGGGGCACGAAGCCCATGCCGTCGTACACGCGCTTCACGACGCGGTCGACGATTTCGTCCTTCACTTCCTCGTGCGCGAGGTGTCCCCACCACACGACGACTTGCGCCCACGCGAGCGCTTCCTCCGTCAGGCCGTGTTCGTCGTCGTCGAGGGTGGCGGTGCGAACGTCGCATCCACCTTCGCGCAGCGCGGACGCGACCGCGCCGTGAATGCCGTCGGGGTACAGCTCGTCGACTTTCGGATTCTTGCGTTCGTGGCGATGTTCGTTCCAGACGAGAACGCGGACGGGCTGAGTCATATCTTGGGTCATACGAGAACCTCCGAGGATGGCGAGAGGAATTCCGAGAGGTCGACCGTTCGGTCTTCCTGGGCGCTTTTGACGGCGGCAAGCGACAACGCGAGGCTGGCGAGGTTGTCGCGGCCCGACGTCTCGGGTTCGCGGCCTGTCCGGATGGCGTGGACGAAGTCGGCGAGGGTTCCGGCACGGTCGAGGTGCGGCACGGCGGGCAAGCGGACGGCGCGGGCGTTGCCTTTCAGCCCGCGCACCGCGACGCGTTCGGGCTTGGCAGGATCGTCTCCGCGGCTGGACCACGCGATCTCGCCGTTGGAAAAGTCCATCTTCCACTCGCCCGCCCACGGCGTCACGGGGCCCGACGACGCCCAGCTTCCTCGGTAGTCGACCATCACGCCGCCTTCGAACTCGATGGTGAGGTAAGCGGCGGCGGGATCCTTGTAAGGACTCCACGGCGGGTTGAAGGCGTGGCAGCGGATTCGCAGCGGTTCGCGCCCGAGGACCATGCGAAGCAGGTCGAAGTGGTGAATCGCCATGTCGACGAGCAAGGGTTGCGGCCACGTGTGGTGTCCCGCGCCCGTTGGCAGCGTGCGGGCGAAGTCGCGGCGGAAGTCTATTTCGACGGTGCCGATCGTCCCGACGCGCTCCTCGTTCACGAGACGCTGAACGAACCTCGGAGCCGGATGATGTCGGTAGTTCTGGCTGACCGCCAGCACCTTGCTGGCGGTACGGGCGGCGTCGACGGCGCTTCTCGCTTCGCGCAGCGTCATCGCGAACGGCTTTTCGACGAGGACGTGCAAGCCCGCGCTGAGCGCTTCGACAGCGACAGGCACGTGTCCGGCGACGCTTGTCGTGACGAGGGCCGCGTCGGCCTCGACGGCGTTCAAGGCGTCGCTCAGAGACGGAAAGCACGCCCCTTCGTGCGCACCTTCCTTGACGGCGGCGGCGAGAGACTCGGGATAGGGGTCGACCCACGCGACAGGCGTCACGTCGGGAGACGATTGCAAAACGCGCATCCAACTGCGGCCCCATCCGCCCGTGCCGACGTGGACGAGGCGCAAAGGCGAATGGGCCGACGGTGTTTCGCTCATGAAGGCTCCTTGGTCAGGGCGACGTTGATCACGGAACGGCGGTGGAACGACGGGCGTCGGGAACGCAGAGTCATCCTAACCTTTGTCGCGCGCGCCCTCGCACCGTTCTGCTAGAATGCGACGTTGATTCTGAAGAACGTCGCCTTCCTTCTGCCTCCGGCGTATCAGAAACCCAGGGAGAATCTCGCTTGAACAACATCATCGTGCGCGGCGCGCGGGAGCACAACCTCAAGAACATCACGGTCGAGCTGCCCCGCAATCAATTCGTCGTCATCACGGGCGTCTCGGGCTCGGGAAAGTCGACGCTCGCCTTCGACACCATCTACGCCGAAGGGCAGCGGCGCTACGTCGAGAGCCTCTCGGCGTACGCACGCCAGTTCCTCGGCCTCATGGAAAAGCCGGACGTCGACAGCATCGAGGGCCTCTCGCCCGCCATTTCCATCGATCAAAAGACGACGTCTCACAACCCGAGGTCCACGGTCGGGACGGTCACGGAGATCCACGACTACCTGCGCCTGCTCTACGCGCGGGTCGGCACGCCTTACTGCCCGATTTGCGGACGTAAAATCGAGCGGCAATCTCCGAGCGAGATCACCGACAAACTCTTGACCACCTTCACGGACGCGCGGGCCATTCTGCTCGCTCCGGTCGTGCGGGGCCGCAAGGGCGAGTACCGCAAGGTCCTCGGGGATCTCAAGCGTGAAGGCTTCGCGCGGGCGCGCGTGGACGGCATCATCTACGACCTCGACGAGGCCGAGAAGCTCAAGCTCGAAAAGTTCGAGAAGCACGACATCGACGTCGTCGTGGATCGCCTCGCGCTTCGCGAAAGCGACCGGGGTCGCATCGCCGAGAGCGTCGAGTTGGGCTTGCGGCGCGGCGAAGGTCTGCTGCGGGTTCTGCTGCCCGACACGAACCACGAGGAACTCTACTCCGAGAAGTTCGCGTGCCCCGAGCACGGCAGCGTTCTCGAAGAGCTCGAGCCGCGCTCCTTCTCGTTCAACAATCCGTACGGGGCGTGCGGTGACTGCGCGGGGCTCGGCAGCAAGCTGGAGTTCAGCGCGGACGAGATCATCGACGAGAACCTCTCGATCGCCGAGGGCGCCATCGTGCCGTGGAGCAAGAAGGGCACGGGCGGCGGCGTGTACTACTGGGACAAGTTGCGGGCGCTGTCCGAGCACCTCGACTTCGACCTCAAGACTCCGTGGCGCGAACTGCCCGACAACGTCAAGGAAATCGTGCTGCGTGGCATGGCCGAGCCTTTC
Source organism: Deinococcus yavapaiensis KR-236 (assembly GCF_003217515.1). NCBI lineage: Bacteria > Thermotogati > Deinococcota > Deinococci > Deinococcales > Deinococcaceae > Deinococcus > Deinococcus yavapaiensis. Next base: position 469,146 of record NZ_QJSX01000001.1, read on the forward strand.
GAGGTCGTCTACCGCCGCAACGGCAAGGAAACGATGCGCTTCATGACGGAGTACGAAGGCGTCGTTCCAAACTTGGAGCGGCGCTACGGCGAGACCGAGTCGGACTTCATGCGCGAGAAGCTCGAGGAGCTCATGGAGATGGTGCCTTGCCCGACGTGCGGCGGGACACGCTACAAGCCCGAGATCCTCGCCGTGCGCGTCGGGGGACTGAACATCGCGCAGGCGAGCCACATGAGCGTTCTGGAAGCGGACCGCTTCTTCGACTTGATGGGCGAAAGCACCGTCACGAACGACTTCATCACGAAGTTCCTGGAGAGCGGCATGGGCGGCACGAAGAAGGTCGCGCCCGCCCGCAACCTCGACTTGTCGCTCGGCGGCTTCGGCACCGCGGTCGCCGCGCCGATTCTGCGGGCGATTCGCACGCGCCTGAAGTTCCTCGTGGACGTCGGCCTCGACTACCTGTCGCTCGACCGCACCGCCAACACCCTCTCGGGCGGCGAAGCGCAGCGCATTCGCCTCGCGACGCAAGTCGGCAGCGGGCTCACGGGCGTGCTCTACGTGCTCGACGAGCCCTCCATCGGGCTGCACCCCAAGGACAACGGGCGCCTCATCCAGACCTTGAAGAACCTGCGCGACCTCGGCAACACCCTGCTCGTCGTGGAGCACGACGAGGAGACGATGATGGAAGCCGACTACCTCATCGACATGGGTCCCGGCGCCGGTGTCCACGGCGGGGACGTGGTGGCAGTCGGCACGCCGAAGGACGTCGCGAACAATCCCGACAGTCTCACGGGCAAGTACCTGAGAGGCGACGTCAAGATCGAGGTGCCGACCGAGCGCCGACGCGGCAACGGCAAGAAGCTCAAGGTGCGCGGCGCGCGCGAGCACAACTTGCGCAACGTCGACGTAGAAATTCCCCTCGCCACGATGACGGTCGTGTCGGGGCCGAGCGGATCGGGCAAGTCCACGCTCATTCACGACATCCTGCACGCGACCCTCGCACGCGAGCTCAACCGTGCGAAGACGAATCCCGGCAAGTACGACTCCATGGAAGGCATCGAGCACCTCGACAAGGTCATCGAGATCGACCAGAGTCCGATCGGACGCACGCCGAGAAGCAATCCGGCGACGTACACGGGCGTCTTCACCGAGATCCGCGACTTGATGACGCGCACGACCGAGGCGCGTCGGCGCGGCTATCAAGCGGGACGGTTCTCGTTCAACGTCAAAGGCGGGCGCTGCGAGCACTGCAAAGGCGACGGCGTCATGAAGATCGAGATGAACTTCCTGCCCGACATCTACGTGCCGTGCGAAGTGTGCAAAGGCGCGCGCTACAACCGTGAAACGCTGGAAGTGAAGTACAACGGGCAAAGCATCGCCGACATCCTCGACATGACGGTGGAGGTCGCCACGACCTTCTTCGAGAACATCCCGACGATCGAGCGCAAGTTGCAGTTGCTGTGCGACGTCGGCTTGGGATACATGAAGATCGGTCAGCCGTCCACGACGCTGTCGGGCGGCGAGGCGCAACGCATCAAGCTCGCGTCCGAGCTCAGCAAGCGCGCGACGGGCAAGACGATCTACATTCTCGACGAGCCCACGACGGGCCTGCACTTCGAGGACGTACGCCGACTCATGGGCGTGCTGGAACGTCTCGTGGAAGCGGGCAACACCTTGCTGATCATCGAGCACAACCTCGACGTCATCAAAGCCGCCGACCACATCATCGATCTCGGTCCCGAAGGTGGCATTCGAGGTGGAGAGATCGTCACGACCGGCACGCCGGAAGAAGTCGCGGCGCACCCCACGAGTCACACGGGCGCGTACCTCGCCAAGATTCCCGAGATCGCCGCACGCTCCGGCGTCGTACCGGCCCCGGCCAAGAAGAAGACGTCGAAGCGTGAAAGGATCGCAGGGTGACGCCCGCTCCTCGCAGGCCCGCGCCGCGCGCGAAGCGCGACTTTTCCAACGTTTGGCGCTGGACGATCGGCCTCTTGGGGCTGGTCGTCTTGGCGGCCGTGCTGCTCAGCCCGCTGGAGTGGCAAGTGAAGCTGGCCGTGTGGATCGTGGCCGTGCTGCTCCTCGACGAGTGCGGCAACTGGTTCGGCTACACGGGCGCGCTCTTGGGCGCCTTGCCGTTGCTCGCCGGGCTTGTTCAGCCATTCGTGGACGTCACGGCGACCGCGCCCCAGTGGTACGTCGCCTTTCCGTTGATCGTAGCGGGCCTCGTCGCCGCGCTTTTGGTGAAGCACGCGGGCGGTTGGTTCGGCTTGCCGTTCGCGGCGGTGCTGCTGCTCGCCCCGCTTCTGATCGCGCGTCAATTCGGCAGCCAATTCGACGAGACGGTCACGCTGCCGCAAACGGAAGACTTCTGGACTTACACTTTGTGGCCGACCGTCGCCGGACTCGTGCTCGGCGCGGTCGTCCGGGTTGTGACGCGGCGACGCGAGGGCCGCTCGGCGTCGTAACACTTCTGAAACCCACGTGGATTAAGATGCCGTCAAGATGAGTCTAGCGCGCCCTGCTCGCAACAACGCCGTCATCGTGACGGTTCTCGTTCTCGCCGCGTTGATCGTCGGGTTCTTCGTTTGGCAACGCGTGACGTCGACGCGGGCGAGCGGCACGACGATCGACGTCTCCAATCAGCCCTTCTTGGGCAACGCCGACGCCAAGGTGACCGTGGTCGTCTTCGAGGACTTCAAGTGCCCGAACTGCAAGAACTTCGAGGAGAACGTCTACCCGACGATCAAGGAGAAGTTCATCGACACGAACCGCATTCGGTTCGCCTTCGTGAACTTTCCGTTCCTCGGACCCGACTCCACCACGGCCGCCGTCGCCGCGGAGTGCGCCTACCAGCAAAGCCCGCAGGCGTTTTGGCAGTACAAGACGATCATTTACCGCGGCCAGAAGGAAGAGACGACGCAGTGGGCGACGCCCGCGTACCTACAAGAGCTCGCCGGGTACGTGAACGGCCTCGACGCCGCCCAGCTCTCGCAGTGCATCGCGTCGAACGCGACCATCGAGAAGGTGAACGCAGACAACGCCCTCGCGCGTCGCCTCAACGTCGGCGGAACGCCCACGGTGTTCGTGAACGGCGTGCAGGTGCAGGCGCGCACCTTCGACGACTTCACGACCGCCATCGACCGCGCCTTGCAAAACGCTCGGTGACAGCAAAGGATCCTCGATGAGCACCGCCGCCTCTTCCTCCAGATCCACTTGGTTCACGCCCGAACGCCGCGTGTACGTGGCTTGGCTCGTCGCGCTCGCCGCGACCTTCGGGAGCTTGTACTTCTCGGAAATCGCGCGTTTCGTTCCGTGCACGCTGTGCTGGTATCAGCGCATCTGCATGTATCCTTTGGCGGTCGTGCTCGGCATCGCCGCGTACCGAGGGGACACGGACGTTCGCAAGTACGTTCTGCCGATGGCGGCGATCGGTTGGGTCATCGCCCTTTATCACATCCTCGAAGAGCGCGGCGTCGTGCCGACCCTCGCGACGTGCGCGGTCGGCGTGCCGTGCACGGTGAAGTGGATCAACTGGCTGGGCTTCATCACGATTCCCGTGCTGAGCTTCACGGCGTTCACGCTGATCCTCGTACTTTTGAGCTGGCGTCGACGCGCGGCGTGAACGTTCACGCTTGAGGTGCGGCGGGCAGGCGCTCGCCGCACGTCTTGCAGTACCGAGCGTCCGTGTCGTGCCGTTCCTCGCCGCATCGCTCGCACGTCACGAAGCGCGTCGGACGGCCCGCTCGCGCGAGGCTCACGGTGACGATTCCGGTCGGCACCGCGAGGATGCCGTAGCCGAGGATCATCGTCAAGCTCGCCAGGAACTTTCCGAGCGGGGTCGAAGGCGCGATGTCGCCGTATCCGACGGTCGTGATCGTCACGATGGCCCAGTACATGCTCGTCGGGATGGAGGTGTAGCCGTTCTCGGGTCCTTCCACGACGTACATCAGCGCGCCGATGATCAGAACGAGCGTCAGGACGGTCGCGAGGAAGACCGTGATTTTCGCGCTGCTCGCGCGAAGCGCCTCCGTGATGACGGACGCCTCTTGCAGGTAACGCCCGAGGCGCAGAATGCGAAACACGCGCAGCAAGCGCAAGGCGCGCACGACCGTGAAGGCTTGCGTGCCCGGAAACAGAAGCGCGATGAAGCCCGGCAGGATCGACAGCAAATCCACCACGCCGAAAAAGCTGCGCGAGTAGTGCAGGGCTCGCCGTGCCGTGACGAGCCGCAAGGTGTACTCGACCGTGAACACGATCGTGAACAGCCATTCGAGGTCGCGCAACATGACGCCGTACGACCGCCGCAACCCGGAAACGCTTTCGAGCATCACGGCGAAGACGGACGCGAAGATCAGCAAGGTGAGGGCGAGGTCGAACAGTTGTCCGGCGCGCGTGTCGTTGTTGAAGATGACATTGCCGAGCGAGACGCGCCACGGCGCCCGTCGATCCACGTATTCGCGATCCGGAGAGGCGGCCATACTTCAAGATGCCAAAGCGAAGAGGAGGCGCCTTCGCCTCCTCAATTCTTGCTCAAGTGTCGTCGATGCTCGCGCAAAGTCAGCCCAGCGGCTTTTGGTGCGGATTGCCTTCCTCGTCGAGCCAGAACGGTTCGGCGTCCGTGCTGACCATCGTCTCCGCCTCGATCGCTTCGATGAGGTCGTTGGGCAACGCGAACTGCGCCGTGATGAGGGGCGCGTTGAGGTAGCGCAACTTCAGGCGACGCTCGTCGAGGCGCGTTTGGTACGTCGCCGTGTCGATCGTGAGAGGATCGGTGTGGTCGCTGGCGAGGATGAAGCCGAACTGCAGGAAGTAGCCGGGGATGTACGTGCGGTACGTGCGAACATGCTCGAACACCTCGCGCACCGTGCGGTGGATGACGGGATGCTCTCGGTGGTGGGTGAGGAGCAGCATGCCCGCTTGCATCGCCACGAAACCGCCCGGCTTGAGGCGCTTCTTGAGAAGGCTGTACCACTCGACGGTGAACAGGAAGCGCGCGGGGCTGTCTTCTCCGACAGGGTCCGTGAGGTCGACGAGGATCACGTCGAACTGCTCGTCGTGCTGTTCGAGCCAAGCGCGAGCGTCCTCGGCGTAGACGTCGCTGCGAGGATCCTCGAAGGCGCCTTGGTGCCACTCGGGCAAGAGTTCCTTGGCGATGTCGATGAGCTCGTCGTCGATGTCGACCATCACGGCGCGCTCCACAGACGGGTGCTTCAGGACTTCGCGCAGCGTCGCTCCTTCGCCTCCGCCCACGATGAACACCGACGTCGGCTCGGGGTGCGCGAGGAGGGCCGGATGGACGAGCGTGTCGTGGTAGACGTGCTCGTCGCGCTCGGTGCTTTGCGCGTCCTTGTCGAGGATCAAGACCTTTCCGAAGCCTTCGGAGCGAAACAGGGTGAGTTCCTGGAATTTCGTGGTGCGCTTGGCGAGAATCTCGTCCATGCGGCGCAGCATCGATTCGTACGGAGTGATTTCTTCGAGGAAGTAGGAGCCGAACTTCATGAAAACCTCCTGCAAGGCAGAGGGCGGGTGCAACACCCGCCCGTACGGGGAGTGGAATTACGGATTGGAGTGCGGCTCTTCGACGAGTTGTCCGCTCGGGCCGCGGGTGCGTCGGGCGCCGCGCCACAAGTGGTAGTGGTCCTGGTCGGACGCGCCGAGGGCTGTCGTGAGCTCGCGAATGACTTGCTCGGGGTTGGCGTCGCCTCGATAAAAGTACAAGTCGAGGGTGGCCGAAGCGTTGTCCTCCGGCCAGGTGTGAATCGTCACCAGGGCGACGGGGCTCATCACCGTGCCCGAGAGACCTTGCGGCTGAAATTTGTGAAAGACGCTGTGCACCGTCTCGGGCACCGCGCCGAGACTGATCACGGCGTCTCGCATGGCGGCTTCGACGTGCTCGGCGTTCTCGATGGTGTCGTAGTCGCATCCGTAAATCTCGGCGACCCAGCGGCCTCCCTCGGCCAAACCGTACTCGGCAAAACCCGTCATAGCAATTGAGCACTTTAGCACGCCACGAAGGCCGAGGGGCCAAGGGTGGCGATCAAGTCAAGGAGTCATCAAGCGGCGAGCGGCTTCCTCCAAGTCGTCGGCAGCCGCCAGACTCGATCCGACGAGGACGGCGTCGGCGAGGCCGCGCACGTCCGCGAGTTGCTCGGCGCGCTCGTAGCCGCTTTCGGCGACGAGCACGCCCTCGAAGCCGCGCGCCCGCGCGAGGCGCATGAGCCTCGGTGCGTTGGCGAGGTCGGTCTTCAGCGTCGTGAGGTCACGGTTGTTGACGCCGAGGATTTCCGCGTCCGCCTCCAGCGCGACATCGAGTTCGCGTTCGTCGTGCACCTCCACGAGAGCGTCGAGGCCGAGGGCGTGCGCCGTTTGCACGAACGTGTGCGTCAGCTCGCCGAGCACCGACACCATCAAGAGCGCCGCGGACGCGCCGAGTTGCGCCGCCTCGGCCAGCATGGCGGGATGCACGACGAAGTCCTTGCGCAAGGCCGGGATGGCGACCGCCTTCACGACGTCCCGCAACGCCTGGTCGTCACCTCCGAAGTGCCGGGGCTCCGTCAAGACGGACACGGCGCGCGCTCCGCCCCGCTCGTAAGAGCGCGCGGCTTGGGCAGGGTCGAGGGCGGCGATGTGTCCCTTGCTGGGCGAGGCGCGCTTGACCTCGGCGATCAAGGACAAGCCCGGAAGGCGAAGGGCCCGTTCGAAGCGCTTCGTGCGAGGACGTGCGGAGGGCTGGAATTCGGCGTCGAGGTAATCCTCGGCGCGCTCGCGCACGATGCGGCCCAGCACGCCGGGAACGGCAGTGAAATCCATGCGGGCATGATAGAGGTTCCGTCCTTTTCGTGGAGGACCGCGGAGGCGACCGTCCTTCGCCCTCCTCCCGAATTCGTTTGCTCCGGCTTCTCCCCTCGAGTGCGTTGAGGTCGGCGCTCGGCCCGCTTCAACCGGAACGCCCTTGAGACTCGTGTTAGCATTTTCAAATGACCTTCGTTCCTTCGAACGGCCCCGTGCAGATCTCCGCGAGCGAGATTCAAGCGCGCATCGCGGAAATCGGCGCGCAGATCGAACGTGAGTACGCCGGGCTCGAGCCTCACCTCATCTGCGTTCTCAACGGCGCGTTCCTGTTTCACGCGGACCTCGTGCGCGCCATCCGAATGCCTCTCACCGTGGACTTCCTCGCCGTGTCGAGCTACGGCAACGCCAAGCAGTCGAGCGGCGAGGTGCGCCTCGTCAAGGACCTCAGCCTGCCCTTGTCCAACCGGCACGTGATTCTGGTGGAGGACATCGTCGACACGGGCATCACGATGCAGTACTTGCTGCACTACCTGTCGGGCCGCGGACCGTCGTCGTTGAAAGTCGCGGCCCTGCTGAGCAAGCCGTCACGCCGCAAAGTGGAAGTCCCGGTCGACTACCTCGGCTTCACGATTCCCGACGCGTACGTGTACGGGTACGGCCTCGACCGCGCGCAATTCGACCGCAACCTGCCGTTCATCACGTCGCAGGAGTAAAACAAAGCGAAAAAAAGAGGCTCCTTTCGGAGCCTCTTTCGTTGGATGCGGCTTAGCGCTTCCCGCCCTTCTTGCCGCCCTTGCGGTCTCCACCGCCGCCGGTCGTGCGTTCCTTGGCGTCGCGCATGAAGGAGCGCAGCTTGGCTTCGAATTGGGGGGATTGACGCCCGATGGCGCGCGGACGCGGCATTTCCTCGGGTTCGTCGAGCAGCTCCTTGATGGACAGGTCAAGGCGGCCCTTCTCGTCGCGGCCGAGCACTTTCACTTCGACCGTCTGGCCTTCTTCCAAGTGGTCGCGAACCGAGCGCACGAAAGAGTGCGCGATTTGCGAGATGTGCACGAGGCCCGTCTCACCGTTCTCGAATTGGATGAAAGCTCCGAAGTCGGTCAAACGCGTGACGCGACCCTCGACGACGGCACCGGATTCAAGCTGCACCAAGAATGTCCTCCGTAAATGGCATAAGGCCATCCTATCACCCGGATACGCGAGGCGCAAAACAGCAGCTTTTCGTACTGGAATGGAAGTTTGCTCACCCTGACTGATACACTTGAGAGCGATGAAGCTGCGCGGCACGCTCGGAGGACTGAACTTACTGATCGAGCAGGGCGACACGGTCAAGAGCGTCGAGGAAGCGCTCTCGTCCAAGCGCTCCCTGCTGAAGGACAACGTCATGGTGGAACTGGAGGGCGATGCGGACCCGGCGGCGTTGGAAGCGGTGTTCAACGTCGTGCGCGCGGCGGGCGGCAACCTCGAGCGTGTGCGGGGAGGTCGCCCGATCGTGCAGGTGCAGGAAAGCGCCCGCACCGAGATCGTTCCGCACAGCATCCGGGCAGGCTTTCGCGGCGAGTACAAAGGAAGCGTCGTGATTCTCGGAGACGTGAATCCCGGCGTGGAAATCGTGGCGGGCGGAGACGTGATCGTGATGGGCGCCTTGCGCGGCGTGGTGCACGCGGGCGCGGGCGGCAAGGAGGACGCGATCGTATGGGCGCGTCCGATCGCCAGTCCGCAGATTCGCCTCGGTGACGCGCTCGCCCGCGCGCCGCAAGACAACGCCATGCAATCGATGCGGCGAATCGAGGAGGGCAGCGCGGAAATGGCGCGCCTGCAAGACGGCCAAATCGTGATCGAGACGCAGAGCTTGAAGATGTCTTGAGCGCGAGGAGACGGCGCGCGACACTCCTCAACGTGCCCTTTTTGTCGTATACTGATGAAGCAATTCCTCTTGCGAGGGGTGGGCAGGTGCCCACCCTGTTTTCTTGAGAGGCCGTCTCGCAAGACACAACGACTCGCATGAGGCAGGGGGGTGATGAGGGGCGTGACGTGAACGAAGTAGCGCGCGCCGTCCCTATGACGCAACAACTCGAAAACATCGTGACGACCGTCCTCGAACCATTGGGGTTCGAAGTGTTGGAAGTCCACCTGCAAAATCCCGGGCGCAAGCCTTTGCTGCTCGTTCGCATCGATCGCTTCGACGAGCAGCCCGTGACAATCGAGGACGTGCATCGCGCGTCGAGCGCCCTCGACGCCGAGCTCGACCGCCTCGACCCCATCGAAGGCGAATACCGCCTGGAGGTGGAGTCGCCGGGCGGCAAGCGACCCTTGAAGCGGGCGCGGCACTTCGAGCGCATGATCGGCTTGAAGGCGAAAGTGCGCTCGAAGGGGCACAACTTCACGGCCCCGATTCTCAAGGTGGAAGGTGACGACGTGACCTTCGATCTTCAGGATGGTCCCGTGACGCTGAAAGCCGGGGAGTTTCAGGCGAATTTGGCGGAGTTTCCGCCGTCTCACCGTTAAGGAGGTCTTCTTGCCATGACGGCAGAATTCAATTTTGTGGACGCGCTGCGCGAAGTCGCTCAGGCGCGTAACATCGACGAAATGCAGCTTATCGAGGCGTTCGAGCAATCGCTCGCGCAGGCCTATCAGCGCAACGTCGAGCCCGACAAGCGCGTCGAAGTGCATCTCGATCCGAAATCCGGCGAGCTCGAAGTGTTGATCGTACGAGAAGTCGTCGAGAAGGTCGAGAACGAGGCGTTGCAGATCAGCCTCGCCGACGCGCTCGAACTCGACCCCGACGTCGAGATCGGCATGGAGATGGAGTTTCCGGTGGAGCGCGAGAAATTCACGCGCATCGCCTTGCAAGCCGCCAAACAGACCCTCACGCAGAAGATGCGCGAGACCGAGCGCAACGTCGTCTACAACGAGTACAAGGACAAGGAAGGCCAAGTCCTGACGGCGACGGTCGTGCGCATGGACAACAAGAACAACGTCTTCGTGGAACTCGGCGCGGGCGAAGCGATCATGCCGCCGCGCGAGCAGATTCCCGGCGAGCGACTGCTGAACGGCAACCGCGTCAAGATCTACCTCAAGGAAGTCCGCAAGACCCCGAAAGGCCCGACGATTCTCGCGTCACGCGCCGACGAGCGACTGCTGGAGTACCTCCTCAAGCAAGAAATCCCCGAAGTCGCCGAGGGGATCGTCGAAGTCAAGGCGATCGCGCGTGAAGCAGGCCAGCGCTCCAAGGTGGCGGTGTTCAGCCGCAACTCGAACGTCGACCCGATTGGCGCGTGCATCGGTCACCGTGGCAACCGCATTCAAGCGGTGACGGGCGAACTCGGGCGTGAGCGCGTTGACGTCATCTTGTGGGACGCGAGCCCGCGCGAATTCATTCGCAACGCCCTCTCCCCCGCCAAGGTGGGTCTCATCGAAGTCAACCCCGACCGCAAGGAAGCGACTGTGACGGTCACTCCCGATCAGCTCAGCCTCGCCATCGGCAAGGGCGGGCAGAACGTGCGTCTCGCCGCGAAGCTCACGGGCTTCAAAGTGGACCTCAAGGAGACGCAGGCCGTCGCCGACCTCGACGCCGCCATCGCGCAGGCGATGCAGGACAAGGAGGAGGCGCCCGCTACGAGCAGCAGCGCCCGAGCCGCCTTCGACGCGCTCTTCAAAGACGCCAAGACCGTCGCCTCGGCCACGCCCGAAGGTGACACCGACCTGAACGACTGAGTTCGCCGACGAGCAGAAACGCCGAGGTGTTCACCTTGAGCAGCCCACAGTCCACCAAGCACGTTCCCGAACGCAGTTGCGTCGCGTGTCGGCGCAAAGGACCGCAAGCGGAGTTCGTCCGCCTTCGAAAGACGGAGACGGGCTGGGAAGTGTCGCAAGGCCAGCGGGAAGGTCGAGGCGCCTACGTCTGCAAGGACAACTCCGCGTGCCATACGGAGAAGCGCCTGCGCCGAGCTCTTGGAGCGTCGGCGGCGAGCGTGGCGAATGCCCTTTCATCGGGAACGTTTATGAACACAATCTAACCAGGAGCGCTTTCACAGCGCTTTTGAAGCTGGGCTTTTCGGAGGTCCATCATGTCTAAAGTTCGCATTTACGCTCTTGCCAAAGAGCTCGGCGTGGAAACCGCCAAAATGTTGGAAATCCTCGACTCGCTCGGGGTGCAGTACAAATCCTCGTCGAGCACCCTCGACGAGGAGACCGTCGAGGCGATCAAGACGATCCTCGCGGACTCGTCGTCCAAGGCCGAGGACGCCGCTCCCGAGGATTCTTCGGTGAACGCGTCCGCGACGCAAGAAGCGGCGCCCGAACCGGTCGCCGCCACCCCCCCGGTCGCGTCCAATCCGACGCCCGCCCCGCAGCCATCCGCCGCGCAAAGCGCCACGGCGGGAGAGGAGCGCACCTTGGCCGCCCAACCTGCCGCCGTCACCACGACGGCCACCGAACTGCCGCACCGCGCGCCCGTCGTGACGATCATGGGTCACGTCGACCACGGCAAGACGAGCTTGCTCGACTACATTCGCAAGACGAAGGTCGCCGCGAAGGAAGCGGGCGGCATCACGCAGCACGTCGGCGCCTTCGAAGCGAAGACCAGCCGAGGCAAAGTCGTCTTCATCGACACGCCGGGTCACGAGGCGTTCACGACGATTCGTGCGCGCGGAGCGAACGTTGCCGACATCGCCATCATCGTGATCGCCGCCGATGACTCCGTCATGCCGCAAACGCGAGAAGCGATCGCGCACGCCAAGGCGGCCAACGTGCCCATCATCGTCGCGATCAACAAGATCGACCTCGCGCAGGCAAACGTCGACAAGGTCAAGCAAGACATCATCCCCCTCGACCTCGTGCCCGAAGAATTCGGAGGCGAGACGATCGTCGTGGGCGTCTCGGCGCGCAGCGGTGAAGGTGTCGAGGATCTGCTCGAAATGATTTCGCTCGTCGCCGAGATCGCCGATCTGCGGGCCGACCCGAAGGCGGCCTTGAAGGGCGTCGTGATCGAGAGCCGCGTCGACAAGCAGATGGGTGTGCTCGCGAACATCATCGTGCAGGAAGGCACCGTACACGTCGGGGACTTCCTGGTCGTCGGCGAGAAGTACGGCAAGATCAAGGCCCTCACGAACTCCGTCGGGGACCGCATCAAGGACGCCGGCCCCAGCACGCCCGTGCAGATCCTCGGCTTCAGCGAGGCGCCCACCGCCGGCGACACCGTCACGAGCGCGAAGAACGAGCACCAAGCGCGCGAACTCGTCGCGGGTCGCACGCAAGATCGCCGTGATGTCGAGGAGGCGCGCAAGGGCCGTCGTCTCTCGCTCGACGACATCTTGGGCGCACCGGGCGACGTGCACGAGGTGAACCTCATCCTGCGCGCGGACACTCAAGGATCGCTCGAAGCGCTGCAAGGCATTCTCGCGCGCAAGTCCAGCGAGGAAGTCAAGCTCACGGTGATGTTCGCCGGCATCGGCGCGCCCACCGAGGGTGACGTGCTGCTCGCCAGCACCGCGAACGCCGAGATCATGTGCTTCAACGTCACCGCGTCGGGCGGCGTGAAGAAAGCGGCGGACAACAAGGGCATCGAGTTGAAGTCGTTCCGGATCATCTACGAGTTGATCGACGAAGTCGACCGCCTCATCAAGGGCCAGCAGGAACCCGTGTTCGAAGAGCGTTACCTCGGGCGCGCGGAAGTTCGCATGGTCATTCGCCACCCGAAGGCGGGCGTCGTCGCCGGGTCGTACGTGCAAGACGGGATGCTGAGGCGCAACGCCAAGGTGAAGGTCACGCGCGGACGGCAAGTCGTGTACAACGGCACCATCGTGGGCCTCAAGCGTTTCAAGGACGACGTCCGCGAAGTGCAAACGGGCTACGAGTGCGGTATCAACATCGACTGGAACGACGTGCAAGAAGGCGACGTCATTGAGGCGAGCGAGCTCGTCGAAGTGACGTCGTAACTCCTCCCTAGCCTCCCTAGGGTTCGTCAGACGCACCCCAAGCCTCCTCTCCCGTGAGGGAGAGGAGGTTTCTGTTTGTTGGTTAACAACGTCGGCGCGAGGATGCACTAAACTCAATTCTTGGTGAAGACGGCGAATTGGAAGGCTTGGGGGCAGCGCGTATTCGCGCTCGCCTCGGTGTTCGCCGTCGTCTTCGGCCTCGCTCCGCACAACGCGGCAGACCGCAAAGGACCGAGCCTCACGCCGCCGCCCCTGTCGGAGTTGCGGTCGTTCGCGCCACTTCCACCCATCACCCCGCACGAAGTCGGCGACGTTCCGATCCTCCTCAAGCGCTTCGCGCCCTTGCGGTCGCGCGAGCCGAGCGCCAGTCCGAGCGTCGCGCGTGGCTTCACGCCTTCGCCGAGAACGCTGAGCGGCGTGTCGCAACTCGAAGGTGCTTGAAAGCCCGCCTCGATTCGTCTATCCGTCTACTCGCCCTCCTCCTCTTCTTCCGTTTACGGATTTCCTCGGAGCTGTTCGTGACCAACTCTTCTCGTAACCGAAACCCCAACGGCAATCGCAACCGCCGTAACGCCGCGCCGCCCCGCCGCATTCCATGGACGGCCCTCATGCTCCTCGCGGTCCTCATCGCGTCGATCGCGTACATCTGGCGCCCTTGGCAGCCTCGTCAACAGCAAGGCTCGACGGCCTTGTGGGAAACGACGCAAGGCGGCTTCAAGGCGATCAACCTCGGGCTCGATTTGCAAGGCGGCCTGCGCGTCGCGCTCGTCCCCGACAAGGCGAACTTCACGCGTGACGACCTGGAGAAGATCAAGACGGTCGTGGAGAACCGCATCAACGCCCTCGGCGTCGCCGAGCCCGTCGTGCAGATTCAAGGCAGCGAGCGCGTCATCGTGGAGCTTCCCGGCCTTTCGACCGAGCAGCAGGAAAACGCTCGCAAGGTCATCGGTCAGACGGCCGTGCTGGAGTTCCGCATGGTGAAGGACGGCGCGCAACCCAAAACGGACGTCGCGCAAACCGATCCGAACTCGCAAGGCTTCTCGCTGTCCGATCTCGGTCCCGTAGAAGCCACGGGTGAGATCGTCGCGAGCGCCGCGCCCGCCACCGATCCCAACTCGGGCCGTTGGGTCGTGACCTTCCAGACGACGAGCAAGGGCGCCAACCAACTGCTCACGTTCACTCGCAAGAACGTCGGCAAGCTCATGGCGATCGTCCTCGACAACAAGATCCAGAGCGTCGCGACGATTCAAGAGCAGTTGTCCACCAACGTTCAGATCACCGGTAACTTCACGTCGCAGGACGCGACGAACCTCGCGCTCGTCTTGCGTTCGGGCTCGCTGCCCGTGCCGATCACCATCGCCGAGCAACGTGAAATCGGCCCCACGCTGGGCGCGGACGCCATTCGGAGCGGCACGATCGCCGCGATCATCGGCATCGTCCTCGTGTTCGCGTTGCTGTTCTTCTACTACGGCTTCTGGTTCGGCCTCGTCGGCGCGCTCGGCCTGCTGTTCTCGGCGATCGTGATTCTCGGCATGCTCGGAGGTCTCGGCGCGGTCCTCACGCTGCCCGGCATCGCGGGTCTCATCCTCACGATCGGCGCGGCCGTGGACGGCAACGTCATTTCCTTCGAGCGCATCAAGGAAGAGCTTCGCCGCGGCAAGGGCATCAAGGGAGCCGTCCAGGCGGGCTACGGTCACTCGTTCTGGACGATCTTCGACGTGAACCTCTCGCACCTTTTGGTCGCGCTCGCGCTGTACAACTACTCGACGGGGCCGGTGCGCGGTTTCGCGGTCATCCTCGCGATCGGGGTCGTCGCGTCGACCTTCTCGAACCTCGTGTTCGCGAAGTGGCTGATGGAAGTCTTCTCGAGGCGCCGCGAACTCAAGGCGCCGATGTGGTTCGCGACGCCGAACTTCAACTTCTTGAAGATCGCCCCCATCGTCACGACCGCCTCGATCCTCCTCGCGGTCGCCGGGTGCGGCGTGATGCTCGCCAAGGGCTTCCAATTCGGCGTGGACTTCACGTCGGGCACGGCGTTCACGCTTCGCACGAACGCCGGGGTGAGCGTCGAACAGGTGCGCGCGAAGATCGGCGAGGCGGCCATTCAAGGCGTCGCGCCCGCCAGCGCGACCATTCAAGCGTCGGTCAATCCGGCGGTGCCCGGGACGTCCTTCATCGTGAAGGTGCCGCAAGTCAACGACGCGCAACGCGAAAATCTCCGCTCGCAATTCCAAGAGTTGCCGGGCGGCCAAATTCAAGCGGTCGACACGGTCGGGGCGTCGGTCGGAGAGGAACTGCGCGACCAGACGATTCGAGCGGTGCTGCTCGGCCTCGCGCTCATCTTGATCTACGTGACGTTTCGCTTCGACCTCGCGTTCGGCCTCGGCTCGGTCGTGGCGGTCGCGCACGACGTCGCGATCGTCATGGGTCTGTACGCGCTGCTGAACCTCGAGTTCAACATCAACACGGTCGCGGCGGTCTTGACCCTCATCGGTTACAGCCTCAACGACTCGATTATCGTCTCCGACCGCATTCGCGAGAACTTGCGTCTCATGCGCGGACGTCCGTACGCGGAAATCGTGAACATCTCCATCAACCAGACGCTGTCGCGCACGATCATGACGAGCGTCGCGACGATGCTGCCGCTCGTGTCGCTGTTGATCATCGGCGGTCCGGTGCTGCGCGACTTCAGCCTCGCGCTTCTCGTCGGCATCTTGGTGGGAACGTACTCCAGCATCTACATCGTGGCGCCGATGGTGGTGTATTACGAAAATTGGCGCGCCAACCGCCGCGCGGCCGCCAAGCCGACCGCCAAGGCGTAATCGCTCTACGTTTGTGCAACGAGAAGGCCCCCGTGAAGGGGGCCTTCTCGTTGGTCACGCGCCGCGCTTCCAGCGGCCCTTGTTCTTGTACCCGACCTTGTTGCCGGGCGTCACGACGCGCGCTTTGACGTCTTCGGAATCCCAGCGCAGCATCAAGGCGAGGCGTTGGCGCGACACGATGTGATGAGGATGCTTCGGAACGAAGGCCGTGACGACGTCGAAGCCCCGCCCGTCACGGTGCAACTCCACGACGACGTGCAACGGCAACTTGAAGCCGTGCGCCTCGAAGTAACCGGAGACGAGCATGCGGCGATCCTCGGGATACACCGCGCGCACGCGACCGAAATTCAGGACCATGACGATGTCGTGCTCCAAAAAGCCTTCCGCCCGCGCGTGCCCGATCGCGTGCGGCTTGATGACGTAATCGCCGTCGAACACGGCGTCCTTGAGACGACGGTGCGCGGAGGCGAGCGCGAAATCCGACGTGTCCACGCCCTGAAGGTCGGCGGTACGCTGCGGCTTCACGGGCTTTTGCGGCGCCTTTGGGGCGGGTGGAGGCGGGAGCTTGCGGCGCTGTTTCTCGTCTCGTTCGATTTCGGCGCGCAGCGTCAGCAGGGTCGGATCGTCGCGAAGGGGCATGGCGGTCTCCAAAAAGAAAAGCGCTCCGCAAACACGTTTGTGCTTGAGGAGTGAGAAGGAGGCACCCTGTTCAGGGCATACGAACATTGTAACGCGAAACGCGGCGAGCAGTGCGAGGCAACGAACACTTGTGCTCGGCGCCCGCCTCCTTACACTGAAGGCAAGCTCGGCGACTCGGCGGCGAACCCTCTCGCGCTTTCTTCGACTCGACAGCGCACCACAGGAGGCTTTCATGATTCGGCCCATGCAGTCCACGGACACGCCCGACGTCCTCGCCCTGCTCGAATGGATGGACGCTCAACCCGAGCGTGAAGTGCTGGCGCCCGAAGCGAGAACGCCGCACGACCTGAGGTTGGAGAGCGAGGACAAAGTTTGCTTCGTGGACGTTGACGAGTTCGACGGCGTACGGACGTACTGCGCCCTGAGCGGCTTCGAGGCGGACCACCTGCTCGAAGGGCCGCTCGGCACCGGCCCGCTGGCGCCCGCCCTCAAGCGAGTGTTGAGCGCCGCGAAGGGCAGCGTGTACGCTTTTTGCGCTCGCGACAACATCGTCGTGCGCGACGCGCTGGAGGACGCGCGCTTTCATCCGATGCACACCACCGACTTCTACGAACTGAGACGCGACCAGGCAGGACCCTCGCCCGCTGCGCCCGGCGACTTGAGGATCGCGCCACGCGTGGACTTCGAAACGTACCGCGCGCTCTACCGATTCAGCGAAGACAAGTGGAGTTCGCGGCTGGAGTGGACGTACACGAACTTCGAGGCGCACGCGCGGCGCGACGACGTCCGCATGCTCGTCTTGATGCGCGGGCGAAGCGCCGTCGGCTTCGCGGAACTGGAGATCGGCGAGACGGCCAACCTCACGTACCTCGCCGTTCATCCCGCCGAACGCGGACACGGCTACGGCCGCGTGTTGCTGGACGCGGCGATTCGCGAGGCGTTCTCTCACGCGGAAGTGCGGGCCCTTCGGGCGCGCGCCCATGACCACGAGTCGGCGGCGAAGAAGTTGTACACGCGCCGTGGCCTCTCGTGGCGCCGCAGCGTCGTCACGTACCTTCGTGACGAGACCGCCTGACCTTACCGAAGTCGTGCGGCCGGATCGACGATCGCCCGCACGTCTCCTTCGACGCGGCCCGTCAAGACGACGCCGCTCGGGGTGACGCGCAAGCTTCTCACGTCGACTTCGCGCACCTGCCCTGTCAATGTGACGTTCGGAACGGGCGAAAAGGGCAACTTGGAGCGCACGGTCGCCAAGAGGCGCGCGGCGTCCTTCGTGGTGTCGTAGAGAGCGTTTCGAATCAGGAAGTCCTGCACGCGGCGATCCGCGAGCCATCCGAGAACGCGGGCGGTGAGGCCCGTGGGCCTGGTGCGCACGGTGACGTTCGTGAAGCTCAGCGCGCCCGTCTTCGCGTCCAGCACGGGCCGACCGGTGACGTCGAGCGTGGCGTTCACTCGAAGGCCGAGGGCGCGCACGGTGACGTCCGTGGCGGCGTTGAGCAAGTCTCCTCTTGGCGTGACCGTCACCTTGTGAACTCGAACGGTCGGCTTGAGAGGCACGGCGAGCGGGTACCCCTGCCGAGCGGCGAACGCGGTCATGGCGTTCGATAGAACCGCGTACGGCACTTGAATCGGCACTTCGAGTTGCACGCCCGTCCGGTCGACTTCGCGAATGACGAGGTCGGGCAGCAAGGGCACGGCGACCGCGCCGGGCGCGTTGCCACCGATCCACGCGCTGGCGTCGAAGTCCGCTTGAACGTTCATGGTGAGCGCGTCGTTCGTCGTCTTGATGGGCGTCGCGGCGAGTTTCTCCACCGTGACCTTCGCGAAGGCGGGCTCCGGGGCCGGAAGCTTCCAAGGTTGATGCAGCGCTTGCCACGCGGTACTCGCCCGCGTTCGCAAGTCGGCAGCGCGGGCGATTTCCGTCTCCAAGCGGCGCGCGAGAACATCGAGTTGGGTTCGTACGACGCCTTCGACGAGCGTCGTGACGGGCACGCGAACGCCGGGCGCGAGCTCGAAGCTCAGCGGGTCCGTCCAAGCGAGGTCCGTGGCGGCCCGAACGGTGACCGTGTAGTCGGAGTGAAGCTCGGGCGTGAGGCGTACGGAGACGCTGGCCTCGCCACCGAACTTGCGGGTGACGCCGTACGTCGCCTCCAAGTTCACGCGCACGGGCAACGTCATCACGAGACTGCCCTCCTGGCCGCTCACCCGCACATGCGACGTGCGCGTGACTTGCCCCGAGAAGCGCACGGTGCCGAGCACTCCGCCCGCGACGGCTTGCGACACGTCCATCGGCGCCAGAACCACGGGCACGTTCTCGTTCACGACCGTCTGCAAGCGGGCGTACGAGACGCTAACCGGCACGCTGAGGTGCGACGTCGCGGCCAACGAGGAAGAAGCGAGCGCGAACATCGAGGCGACGGCGAGAAGAGGGCGTCTCATGGACCTTCTTCGTAGCGTACGCGAGCTGATCTCATGTGAGACGCGCCCTCCTTCCCTCTGTCAGAGAGGCGCGGAGGGCGCGGAAAGGCGACTTGTCAGTCGTGGGACGTCGCGAACTGCGCCGCCTCGGTGCTGCCCTTCATGGCGGTCGTGGAGCTCTTGCCGCCCGACACGGCGAGGCTGACGGCGTCGAAGTAGCCGGTGCCGACCTCGCGCTGGTGTTTGACGGCCGTGAAACCGCGCTCGACGCTGGCGAACTCGCGCTCTTGCAGCTCGACGAAGGCGCTCATGTGCCGCCGCGCGTAGCCGTACGCGAGGTCGAACATGGAGTGATTGAGCGAGTGGAAGCCGGCGAGGGTGATGAACTGGAACTTGTAGCCCATCGCGCCGAGTTCGCGTTGGAACTTGGCGATCGTCGCGTCGTCGAGATTGCGTTTCCAGTTGAAGCTCGGCGAGCAGTTGTACGCCAAGAGCTTGCCGGGAAAGCGAGCGTGAATGGCCTCCGCGAAGCGCCTCGCCTCGTGCAGATCGGGTCTGCTCGTCTCGCACCAGACGAGGTCGGCGTAAGGCGCGTAGGCGAGGCCGCGCGCGATCGCTTGATCGAGGCCCGCCTTGACACGGTAAAAGCCTTCCGGGGTACGCTCGCCGCGAACGATGAAGGCGTGGTCGCGCTCGTCCACGTCGGACGTGAGCAGATCAGCGGCGTCCGCGTCCGTTCGGGCCACGAGAAGGGTCGGCACGCCCTGCACGTCCGCCGCGAGCCGCGCGGCGCCCAAGGTGCGAATGAACTGCGAAGTCGGAACGAGCACCTTGCCGCCGAGGTGGCCGCACTTCTTCTCGCTCGCCAGTTGGTCTTCGAAGTGCACGCCCGCCGCGCCCGCCTCGATCATCGCCTTCATGAGCTCGAAAGCGTTGAGGGGACCGCCGAAGCCCGCTTCGGCGTCCGCGACGATTGGCGCGAAGAAGTCGGTGCTTTCGTCTCCCTCCAGATGCGCGATCTGATCGGCGCGTCGCAGCGTGTGATTGATGCGCCGCACGACGTCGGGCACGCTCGACGCGGGGTAGAGACTCTGGTCGGGGTACATCTGCCCGGCGTTGTTCGCGTCCGCCGCGACTTGCCAGCCGCTGAGGTAGATCGCTTTGAGGCCCGCCTTGACTTGCTGCAAGGCTTGGTTGCCGGTGAGGGCGCCCAGGGCGTTCACGAACGGCTCCTCGTGCAGCAGCGTCCAGAGCTTCTCGGCGCCCCGCCGAGCGAGGGTGTGCTCGACGCGCACGCTTCCAGCGAGCTTCACGACGTCGACGGCAGTGTAGTCGCGCCGAACTGCGCTCCAACGCGGATCGGTCTGCCAAGCGAGTTCCAAGGCGCGGGCTTCTTGCGTGAGGTGGTTCGTCATGCTGCGTCTCCTTGGCCTGTTCAATCGGCCGCGCTGGGTTGCTGAGCCGGCTTGTCGTGAAGTCGGTTGAGGCGCTCGTAGGCGGCGAGCGTCAGGAATTCCGGGAAGGTCGGAGCGGACACGAGGTCGCGCAGGACTTCGCTCGCCTCGTCGACGAGGTCGGGCGTGAGCGTCTCGTGTTCGCGCAGCTTTCCGGCTTCCTCGTCGATGAGGTCGAGGACGTACGTCAAGCTGATCTTGCGGCCGTCGTCCGTGCTGGCGTGGTGTCGAATCCACTGCCACAGTTGCGCGCGTGAAATCTCGGCGGTCGCTGCGTCCTCCATGAGGCGGTCGATCGGCACGGCTCCCCGACCGCCGAGCCACGCGGCGAGGTAGTGCAGGGCGACGCGCACGTTCGACCGCACGCCCTTGGCGGTGACGTAGCCGTCGGGGACGCGCAGCAACTCGTCACGCTCGGGCTTGAGGTGGTTGCGGCGGTGGAGTTGGTTCGGGGTGGGCATGAGACGGTCGAAGACGTCGCGGGCCACGGGCACGAGGGCGGGATGCGCGACCCACGTGCCGTCGTGGCCGTCGTTCGCTTCGCGTTCCTTGTCGTCCCGAACTCGCCTCAACGCGAGTTCGTTCGCCTCCTCGTCGTTCTTCACGGGAATAAAGGCGCTCATGCCGCCCATCGCGTGCGCGCCCCGCCGATGGCAGGTGTCGATCACGAGACGCGCGTAGGCGCGCATCATCGTGTCGGTCATCGTGACGAGGCCCCGGTCGGGCAGGCAGTACGAGCCGTGCGCGCGGAACTTCTTGGCCACGCTGAAGATGTAGTCCCAGCGACCGCAGTTCAAACCCGCCGAGTGCTCGCGCAACTCGAAGAGGATCTCGTCGGTCTCGAAGGTCGCCAGGACCGACTCGATCAGGACCGTCGCCTTGATCGTGCCGCGCGGAAGACCCAAGCGACGCTGCGCGTACAAGAAGACGTCGTTCCACCAGCGGGCCTCGCGGTGGCTTTCGAGCTTGGGAAGGTAGAAGTACGGGCCGTGGCCGCGCGAAACGAGCTCGTGCGCGTTGTGCCAGAAGAACAAGCCGAAATCGAACAAGCTCGCCGACATCGGGCGGCCGCCGTACAAGGCGTGGGCTTCCTCCAAGTGCAGGCCGCGCGGACGGACGAAGAGGGTGGCGACGCGCGCGCCGAGCTCGTACGTCTTGCCGTTCGCCTCGAAGGTGATGATGCGTCGGACGGCGTCCATCAAGTTTTCCTGCCCCGCCACGAGGTTCGTCCACGTGGGGCTGGTGGCGTCCTCGAAATCCGCCATGAAGACGTTCGCGCCGCTCGACAGTCCGTTGATGATCATCTTGCGGTCAACAGGCCCCGTGATTTCCACACGGCGATCGAGCAGTTCCGCCGGAACGGGAGAGATCGTCCATTCACCTTCGCGGACGTCACGCGTGTCGGGCAGGAAGTTCGGTCGTTCGCCCGCGTCGAGTCGAGCTTGCCGCTCCTCGCGCGCCTCCAGCAGCCCGCGGCGCCGACTGCCGAACACCGACTCGAGCTCCTCCAGGAACTTCAAAGCTGCGTCCGTGAGCACCCGCCGTGAACCGTCGATCGCCCGGTTCGTTACCGTCAACCTCGTCATGTCACACCTCCTGTGCTCGGTATGGTGCCACGTCGCTCGCGAGCAACGACCTGGTGTGAAGGGGCGTCGCCGCGACCGTCGCATGAGGCAGGTACACCGGCAGGTGGTGTACTTTGGCGCGCCTCGTACACCACCTGGCGCCGAAAGTTCAGGGTTCGCGGGCCGAGAGGCGCCGCAGGGCGTCGGAGGCACGGAAGTCACGCAAGTGGCACGGCACGCCGAGTTCCTGCAAGGTGCGCTCGGCGATGTTTTCGCCGAGGTCTTCGAGCGAGCGCCCCGCTTCTCGCAGGACGCCGTCTCGAAACGGGGCGAGCAGGACATCGTTGAGCGCGTCGAGGAGCCAGCGCAGCGTCTCGGCGGGCGCCGCTCCATCGGCGAGTAGCGCCCGCGACTCCAAGGCGAGCAGCGTCGCCCACACCGCCGGGTCGGGCGGGCCGTCGGCGGCGACGCGCCGCAGCAGGGCATGAGCGCGGTTCACGTCGCTCAGCGCTCCTTGCACCTGCCCGGCTCGCAAGCGCACCTCGGCGCGGGCGGCGCGCGCCTGCACCTCCGCGTACGGGTGATCGGCGAGGACGAGGGCCTCGTCGACGCTCTCGGCGGCGAGATACACGTCGGGCTCGGCGAGGGCGCGGCTGAGGTGCGCGTCGAAGCGCAAGATGCGCTCGCGGTCCGCCGAGGCGGCCGGAGTGGACAGGACCTCGTCGAAGAGGCGTCGCGCGATCTTCAAATCGGCGTTGTCGGCCGTCGCGCCCGGCAGAGGTGGCAGGTACGGCAAGCGCAGTCCTCGCGTGAGGTACGCGAGAGCGACGCGGTAGCGCGTGCGGCGCGTGCGGTACGCGGCTTCCGCCAAGCGGTCCGTCGGTCGGTCGAGCCACGCGAGAGCCTCGCTGGCGACGCGCAAGCCCTCGTCGGGCTGCCCGAGGGCGAGGTGCACGGGCACGCTCTCGCTGAGGACACGCGCCGTCAAAACCGCGTCCGCGTCTCGCAGCAAGGCGAGCGAGGCGTGAAGGCGTTCGTGCGCTTGCGTCACGCGTCCGAGTCGTCTCAGGGCGGTCGCGAGGCGAGCGCCGACGCGGGCGCACTCCTCGGGAGGGGCGTCCTCGCGCATCAGGACGTCGAGCGCTTCGGTGAGGGCGCGTTCGGCCGCGACGGCTTGGCCGAGCCGCAATCGAAGGTCTCCCTCCTGATAGCGGGCGCGGGCGCGCAACAAGGGATCGGACGCCGTGACGACCGTGAGGTCACGAAGGGCGTCGTCCCATCGCCCCCCGTCCTTCGCCACGAGCCCGCGCCAAAGGTGCGCGCGACCGAGTTGCGCGCCGGACGCGGCCGACAAGGCGTCCTCGCAAGCCGCCGCCGCGCCGCTCGCGTCTCCGCGCCAACGAGCGAGAGCGGCGCGCACGAGGGCGGCGTCCGCTTGAAGCTCGCCCGACGTCACGTCGCTCGAGAGCACCGTTCGCACGTCCGCCGTGCCGAGTTGCGCGGCGGCGGCATCGAACGCTCCTCGGTCGACGGCGCTCTCGGCGAGTTTCAGGCGGGCCCAAGCGCGCGTCTCGACGTCTTGCGATTCCAGGAGAACGCGGAGCGCCTCGTGCGCGTCGGGATGATCGTAGCGGCCCAAGGCGACGTACCCGCCCACGACGGCTCGCGCGAGGCGCTCTACATCGGCACTCTCGGCCGCTCCCCGAACGCTCGTCCACACGCCCGCCACGAGGTCCGCGCGCCCTTCGTGCTCGCTCATGAAGGCGGCGACGTCACTCCAAGCCTGCGCTCCTATGAGGTGACGCAGCCGCTGCCCGCTCGCCGAGGCGTGCCCCTCGCGCTCCAGACGAGCGTACACGCAGGCCGCGCGAGCGTGGGCCGCGCGTACCTCTGCCGCGTCCAGGAAGTCGGCGACGGCGGGCAGGAGTTCGCGTGAGACGGGACGCGGCTCGTCGACGCTTACTTCCTGCAGCAAGGCCCTGGCGTGCGGCGGCAGACGGCCGATCGGCGCGTCGAGCGCGCCTTCGAGGACGTCACGCCGAACGCTCGTCTCCCCTTCCCCCAACGTCGCCGCCAGGGCCGTCAGCAAGGCCCGCACGTCGGAGTCGGCGAGGATACGCCTCACGGCGACGTCGTCCGTGGAGCCTTGCAGACCGTGAACGGCGGCGAGCAGCGCGAGGCGATCGAGGTTGCGTCCCGCCGCCCGAACGACATCGTCGGCTTCGCGGGGACCGAGCGCCGTTCGTTCGAGCAGAAAGCGGCGCGCCTCAGCCGCCTGCGGCGTCTTGAGGGCGACGACGTCGCACCTCACGTTCGTCGGGACGTCCGCCGGGTCCTCCAAAGCCAACAGCAGCGAGACGTCATCTGCAACGTTCGCGAAAAGATGGCGCCCGACCCACGCTCCGAGCGAGGTCGCCGAGCCGTTCGAGTCGCGAGGAGGCGTTCCTTGCAAGACGCCCGAAGTGACGCGCAGAAGCACCACGCCGCGGAAATTCGCTCGGACTTCCCGAGCGGCGGCGGCTTGCAGTTCGGCTTGGACGCTGAACGGCAAGCCGGGATGCAGTCGCTGCAGCGACGTGCCGCCGAGGGCGAGCAGGGCGGGCGCGACCTCGGCGCTCAGGAGGAGGCGCGTGACGGTCGGTGCGCCGCGAACGCGCGCGAGGTCGCGTTGAATCGTTTCGAGCAGCAACGTCTTGCCCGTTCCCGGCTTGCCGGTCACGACCAGCCGAGCCGTGCGTCCGGCACGCAAAGCGGCCATGAATTGACGGTACGCGCGCCGCTTTTCCCGGCCCAGCAGTGAAAGCTCGCTCGGCGGATCGTGTTCGGACGGCGCGGACGGTTCGGGCAGGCCCTCTTCACGGTAAAGGACGCGGATCACGTCGAACAGGACTTTGCGGTCACGGTCGGATCCGACGCCTCGGTAGACGAGGTTTCGCACGGCGTGCGGATTGGCGCCGCGCTCGCTCATGGCGCGTTCGAGGAAGCGCAAGCTCGCGGTGCCGCGCGCTCTCAGTGGGTCGAGCAACTCCAGCCAGTTCGGGCGATGCACGCCTCGTTATACCTTCTTCGTTCCTTCTTGACGTGTTCGAGCGGCGCTTTGTCGCAATCCTGACAACATATCCTTCAAAGTTCGAAATAATCTAGGCATGAAGTTTCAGGAACGATCGGCATGACTCAGCAAGACTCTCCGCGCGCCGAGTTGCTGAGCTCGCTCTTGGAGTTGGAACTCGGCATCGTCTGGCTCGCTCACGAGCGCATGCGTGATCTGCTCGCGCCTCACAAGCTCGCCCCACCGCACCACATGATCCTCGAAGTGCTCGTCGGCAAGCACCCCACCCTGACCCGCACGAGCGACACGGCCCTCAGCATGAGCGACCTCGCGCTCGGCCTCGACATCGCGCCCGCCAGCCTCACGGCAATGGTCGACAAGCTGGAACAACTCGGCTTTGCCAAACGCCAGCCCGACACCTCGGATCGGCGCGTCATGCGGGTCATGGCGACGCCCGAGGGGCAGCACGCCGTCGATACCATCGCCGAGGGTTGGCGGCAGATGCACGCGAGCGCTTACGCACAGTTCGACGAGGAGGAACTCGCTCGGCACCTCGGCGCGTTGCGGCGCCTGTACGCACACTACGCCGCCAACGGCCATACGCGTGATGGGACGCCGTGATGCGCGGGCTGATTCGTTTCTCGCTGCAAAACCGCGCGATCCTGATCCTCGCCAGCTTGCTGCTCGTGATCGCCGGGATGCTGACTGCTCGGTCCTTACGGCAAGAACTCTTGCCGAACATCGACTTTCCCGTCGTGACCGTCATCACGCCCTACCCGCTCGCGAGCCCGGAAGTCGTCGAGGCGCAAGTCACGCGGCCCATCGAGAACGTCTTGTCGAACCTCGAGGGGCTCGACTCGTACACCTCGACTTCGAGCGACAACGTCAGCGTCGTCGTGCTGCAGTTCGACTTCGGCACCGACCTTCGGCGCGCGGAAGCCGACGCGCAGACCGCCGTCAACCGCGTTCGCGCTTCGCTGCCCTCGGGAGTCGGCGAGTCCACGGCGAGCGCCATCCGCTTCGGAGACGCGCCGGTGCTGCAACTCGCCGTGACGGGCGACAACCTCGACCTCGCGAACGTGCGGCGACGCGCCGACGAGACGCTCGTGCCGCAACTCGAACGCGTCGCGGGCGTGTCCCGTATCGACCTCACGGGCGCGTCCGATCCCGAAGTGCGCGTCACCCTCAAGCAGGACAAACTGCGCGAGTACAATCTGACCTTCGACGGCGTGGCGCAAGCACTGCAAGCCGCGCCCCTCTCGCTACCGATCGGTCAGGTGCGGCAAGGCAGCGTGAACGTCCCGATCCGCAGCGAGGCGGCGGCTCGAAGTGTCGCGGACCTCGCGGGCATCGTCGTCGGGGCGGTTCCGGACCCAAACGCCGTCGCTCGACTCGAACGTGAAGCGCGCAGCCAAGCCGAAACGGCGGCGCGCGCGCAAGCAGAGGTCGCGCAAGCTCAGCAACAAGCCCTCTCGCAAACCGCGCGGCTCGCTCAGCAAGCGCTTCAGACGGCCGCTCAGGCGTCCGCGCGGGCGGACGCCGCCTTGCAAGCCGCCCAGCAGGCCTCGCGCCAAGCCGCTGCCGCAAGCGGTACTCAAGGGCAAAATCGGCTTCCAGGCGTCCCCGAAGCATCCGCTTCGGGCGCTTCGAGCAGTGCGAGCAGTGCTGCCTCAGGCGCTCCGGACTTAGCAGCCTCGGGCGGAACCGTGGGGATACCAACGGCGCCGAGCCCGAATACGAGTCTGCCTGGCACTTCAGGCGCTTCCCCCACGATCCCACGCTCCCCGGAGGGTACCACCGCCCCTAGCATTGGCGCTTCCAGCTTCGCCGCGCCGTTCACGCGTGCCACTTCAGCCGAAGGCGGCAGCGTACCCCTGCGACCCGTGCTGCTCTCGGAAGTCGCCGAGATCGGCTTGCGCGCGCAGGACGCGTCCAGCCTCAGCCGCTTCGACGGCCGAGCGGCGCTCGGCCTGGCGGTGTACAAGGCGCAGACGGCCAATACCTTGCAAGTCACGGAGGCCGTCCGTGGCGCGCTCGGTGACGCCGAGCGCGCCAGTCGTCTGCGGGTAGACGTCATCAGCGATCAAGGCGAACCGATACGCTCGGGCGTGGAGGGTCTGCTGAAAGAAGGCGGGTTCGGCGCCCTCTTCGCGGTGCTCGTCGTCTTGGTGTTCCTCGGGAACCTGCGTTCCACCATCGTCACCGCGATCGCCATTCCGACGTCGCTGCTCGTCGGTTTGATCTTCCTCGGCGCGCAGGGACTCAGCCTCAACGTCTTGACGCTCGGCGGCCTCACCATCGCCATCGGACGCTTGATCGACGACGCCATCGTCGTCGTGGAAAACATCTACCACAAGCTCGACTCGGGCCTGCCGCCGCTTCGCGCGGCGTACGAGGGCACGACGGAAGTCGCGTCGCCCATCACCTCCAGCACGGTGGCGACCGTCGCCGTGTTCCTCCCGCTCGCGTTCGTGGGCGGGATTCCAGGTGAGTTCCTGCGACCCCTCGCGCTCGCCGTCGCGTTCAGCATCCTCTCGTCGCTGCTCGTGGCGCTCACGATCGTCCCGCTCTTCTCCAGCCTCTTTCTCAAGGCCAGCAAGAAGCCGCCACGCCCCAGCCTCCTGGAACGGCTCTACGGTCCGGTCATCCGTTGGGTGACGGGGCACCGCGCCCTCACGCTGGTGAGCGCGCTCGCCCTGCTCATCATGAGCACCCTCGCCGTCCGCGGCCTTCCGACGACCTTCATCGGAGGCGGCCAGCCCAACTCGGTGCAAGTACGCGCGAGCCTACCGGCGGGGACCACGGTCGAAACGGCAGATGCCTTCGCTCGGCGCCTCGAAGGTCAGGTACGCGGCCTCGAAGGCGTGGGCAGCGTTCTCACGAGCGTCGGGCGCGCACAAGGGAACTTCGCGCTCGCGGCGAGCGGTGCGGGCGTGCCCGTGAACCTGACCGTGCTGCCATCGGAGGGCACCGACGTCGAAGCGCTGCGCGAACGCGTCGAGGCGGTGACGGCTTCGTTTCGAGAACAGCGCGTGACCGTGCAGGCAGGAGACGGGGGAGGCTTCTCGAACACGTTGCGAGTGCAAGTCGCGGCGGATTCTCTCACCGACTTGCAGCGCGCCACGGACCTCGTCTTCAAGCGAGTTCGGGACTTGCCGCAACTCGAGAACGTCCGCACGAACCTTCAAGCGTCCAAGACGGAACTTGCCCTCGAAGTGAATTCCCGCAAAGCTTACGAGCAAGGCGTCCTTCCCTTCCAAGCCACGCAGGCCGTGCAAGCCGCCCTCTCCGGGCGCGTCGTCACCAACCTCAACATCGACGACGACGACATCGGCGTGCGACTGCGCTTTCCGCCCGGCCTCTACGACACCCCTCGAGAACTGCGCGCCCTGGAGATTCGTAAGATTCAAGGCGCCGAGACTGTTCCCTTGTCGAGATTCGCCACAATTCAAGAGCGGCGCGTTCCGAGCGCTATCACCCGTGAGAACGGGCGGCGTAACGCCTCGGTAGAAGCCGATCCGGCGACCCGAGATATCGGCGCCGCGAACCGCGCCCTGCAAACTGCCCTCGCGGACCTGCAACTTCCAGCGGGCGCGTCGTGGCGTCTCGCAGGCGTGACCGAGCAGCAGAACGAAGCGTTCT
The DNA here is from genome assembly GCF_003217515.1 of Deinococcus yavapaiensis KR-236. Lineage (NCBI taxonomy): Bacteria > Thermotogati > Deinococcota > Deinococci > Deinococcales > Deinococcaceae > Deinococcus > Deinococcus yavapaiensis. The sequence continues at coordinate 497,469 of NZ_QJSX01000001.1, forward strand.
CCAGTTTGCTGTTCGCGATTGTCGCCGCGGTCGGTCTCGTGTACATCGTCATGGTCGCGGCCTTCCAAAGCGTCTTGACGCCCTTGCTGCTGCTGTTCAGCATTCCGTTCGTGGCCGTCGGAGCCTTTCCGCTGATGAAGCTCACCGGCACGCCGATCGGTTTGAGCACGATGTTCGGTTTTCTGCTGCTGGTCGGAATCGTCGTCACGAACGCCATCGTGCTCATCGACTACGTGGAGCGTCTGCGCGAACGCGGCTCGGAGTTGAGCGAAGCGATGATCGAGGGCGGCAAGCGCCGCGTGCGCCCGATCATCATGACGGCCCTCACGACGATCCTCGCGCTCTCACCGCTGGCGTTGGGCGTCTCGGAGTCTGGCGCGATCGTGGGTCAGCCCTTGGCGATCACCGTGATCGGAGGGCTCGCTTCGAGCACCCTGCTCACCCTCGTGGTGATTCCCGCGCTGTATCTGACGGTCGAAGATCTCAAGCGGCGTCTCGGCATACGAACGCGCACGGAGCGACAAGAAGCCATTCTCGCCGATTGACCGTCGCTACCGGAACAGGGCGAGCAGCGAGGCTCGCCCTGTTCCCTGGTCACAACGTGACCTCTATTCCCGCGCTACCGTACGGCGTGACCAACAAGAAAGCCCGCCGAGCCTCGCCCACCCCGCTTGCCTTCGCGCGCCTCGCGGCCTTTCCCGGCACGCGCGTTCTCGCATGGGTCGTCGACGAATGCCCGTACTGCGGCGCCCGCCACTTCCATTCGACTGGCGGCGCGAAGGAAGATCCAAAAGACCGCCTCGTGGAAGTGAAGGCGCCGTGCCAAGAGGCCGGCGAATACGTGCTGGCCGAGCCACCGAAGCAACGCAAGGGGAATCGCCAAGCCAAGCGCAAGCAGGAGCGCCGCCAAGCCAAGTCGACGCCCTTGGACGATGACGACGACTGGTAACGAGATAGAGATAACAAAAAAGACGCACCGGACGGTGAAGTCCGGTGCGTCGAGCATTCTGTTGCAAGGTGGGTGAGGAAGCGCTTTAGAAAGGAGGTGATCCAACCGCACCTTCCGGTACAGTTACCTTGTTACGACTTCACCCCAGTCATCGCTCACAGCCTAGACGCCTGCCTTT